>CAZREZ010000028.1:14190-15525 GCA_964599115.1 uncultured Bacteroidales bacterium | reverse complement strand
GATTACCGAGGATGGGAAAAATTATTATATCGTTTATACTTACAAAACCATTGCCAGAGCGGTGGAAAACCTAATAGCCTTAAATTTATGCATGGTAACAGATACCAAGAAAAAGCACCTGCAATTTGAAATTACCGGAAAGGATTTATGGGATAAGGCAATGCCTTACCTTACCAAACCAGTTATAAAAACCGGCTATCTGGATGAGTTGTTACCTGAAGCATATCTCTTTAAAACCAATATTACTGCATTGGCACATTATACCATGATCACTGAAGATGCAAAAATACATTATGCCATATACAACGCTGACTTTAAGCAGTTTAACAAAGAGAATAAAATAAGGACTTTTAATGATTATAATGGCACATATTTTTTGGAAGTCTGGAAATACAATCCTAAAACACTATCAAAAGACGGATTTGTTGATCCGCTTTCTCTTTATATGTTTTTCAGGGACAGCGAAGATGAACGTATACAAATGGAATGTGAGAAAATGTTAAATGAAGTATTATGGTAGAGTTACACCTGACAGGTTTTTAAAACCTGTCAGGTGTGATGTGTAAAGGTGTGAAATAAAATAAAAACAAATGCAAAAAATCGAACCATTGGAATACGGCAAATACTATCACATTTATAATTGTGGTATCAATGGCGAAGATTTATTTCGTGAAGCAGCCAATTATGAACATTTCTTACGCCTGTATGATAAATACATAGATCCCGTGGCTGATACATTTGCATGGTGTTTAATGAAAAATCATTTTCATTTGTTGTTGCGAATAAAAGACGAAAATGTTGCATCATCAAACCTGACAGGTTTTGAAAACCTGTCAGGTTTAGATACAAAACCACCACACCAATTTTTTTCAAATCTATTTAATGCATATACAAAAGCCATAAACAAACGTTTCAAACGACATGGCAGCCTGTTTGAACGAGCATTTAAACGTAAACATGTAAACAACGACAGGTATTTTCGCGAGCTTGTTGTTTACATTCATAATAATCCTGTACACCATGGGTTTTGCGAACATCCGATGGAATGGCCATGGAGTTCTTATTTAACTTGTATTTCGGTTAAACCAACAAAAATAAAACGTAACGAAGTAATAGGATGGTTTGATGATGTTGGAAATTTTAAATATATGCACCGGCAAAAACAGAACATTATTGAAATAGAAAAATATTTGGAAATATGATAAATGAAAAAAAAAATATAACATCATTATCATCAACTACACCTGACAGGTTTAATAAACCTGAAAAGAATGATTCATATACACCTGACAGGTTTTCAAAACCTGAAAAGAATGATTCACATACACCTGACAG
>CAZREZ010000028.1:0-14090 GCA_964599115.1 uncultured Bacteroidales bacterium | reverse complement strand
ATACACCTGACAGGTTTTCAAAACCTGAAAAGAATGATTCACATACACCTGACAGGTTTACAAAACCTGTCAGGTATGAAAACAACACCAACTATAAACATACCAAATTAGGTTGGATTCCGAAGGAGTGGAAAATAAGTAAATTCAAACAAATAGCTTTCATTGATAAAGAAAGTATCAGTAATGGTATTTCAGATGATTATTCATTTACTTACTTATCATTATCTGATGTTGAAAGGGGGAAAATAATAAATAGTTTACCTAAAATTAAATTCCATAATGCTCCTTCAAGGGCGAGGAGAAAAGTAAAAAATAGAGATATCCTTTTATCAACAGTAAGACCTAATTTGCTTGGTTATTATTATTTTAAGTTGCCCGTTAAAGATTTTATTGTTTCTACTGGGTTTTCAGTTATAACTACAAAAGATAATGTTTCAGGCGAATATATTTATCAATCTTTATATGGCAAAGCTTTACAAAATCAATTTCATAGACTTATTGTTGGATCAAATTACCCGGCAATAAATTCATCAGATGTAAAAAACCTTAAAGTCCCACTCCCTCCTCTCCCCGAACAACAAAAAATCGCCCAAATCCTTTCCACCTGGGACAAAGCCATTGAAAAAACAGAGCAACTCATCCGGGCCAAAATCCAACTCAAAAAAGGCCTGATGCAGCAGTTGCTGACTGGGAAGAAGAGGTTTAAGGAGTTTGATGGGAAGGAGTGGAAGGAATATGTATTTGGTGATCTTGGTAGAACATATACAGGACTTTCTGGTAAGACAAAAGATGATTTTGGTAATGGTTACCCATACATACCATATTTGAATATCATCAACAATTCAAGAGTTAAACCTGATCAAATGGATTTTGTATCTATAGGTAGCAATGAAAAACAAAATGAAGTCAAATATGGCGACATCTTTTTTACGACCTCATCAGAAACTCCAGAGGAAGCTGGAATGCCCTCAGTGCTATTAGATGATTTGAATAAAACTTTTTTAAACAGTTTTTGTTTTGGTTTCAGACTTTACAATTTTAATACAATTGATCCGTCATTTGCGAGGTTTTACTTTAGGTCATATATGGCTCGTAAAGAAATATTTAGATTGGCGCAAGGATCAACGAGATACAATATTTCAAAGAATGAAATAGTGAAAATAAAATTCCTTTTACCTTCAATAATTGAGCAAGCAAAAATTGCAACTTTTTTATCATGTCTCGAAGATGAAATCTGTATACTTAGAGAACGATTGGGAAAATACAATGAGCAAAAAAAAGGCTTAATGCAAAAGTTGTTGACTGGGGAGGTGAGGGTAAAAATTGATTAATAATACGAATCAAGGTTTGAAAACATAAACTATTGGTTTTTATCAATCCTGACAGGTTTTAAAAACCTGTCAGGATTACCGCAATTAAAATTAAAAATATGGAATATAACGAATTAAAGGACTCTCAAATTCCAGCAATTCACCTGCTTCAAAAGTTTGGTTATAAAAATTTAAGTGAAGAGGAGAATATTAAAAACAGGGAAAATATACTTTCAAATGTTCTTATGGAGGAAATCCTTTTTAAACAACTAAAAAAGATTAATTCATTTGAGTATAAAGGCGAAACCTTTAAATTTTCAGCAAGCAACATCCGGGCGGCAGTTAATGCCTTGAAAAACGTACCGGATGAAGGACTGGTAAAAACCAATGAAAATATCTACGACCTCCTCACATTAGGAAAAAGTTACACCGAAAATGTGTATGGCGACCAAAAAAGTTTTACCATTAAATATATTGACTGGGAAAACCTTAATAATAATGTATACCATATCACGGAAGAGTTTGTAGTTGAAGGAGCAAAAGAAACCAGAAGGCCTGATATTGTCCTTTTTGTCAACGGCATTCCTTTCGTTGTAATTGAAAATAAACGCAGGGATAAAAACCTGTCAATTGATGAAGGCATTTCACAACACATACGAAACCAAACCAAAAGCGAAGGTATTCCAGGATTATTTCATTATGCTCAGTTGTTATTGTCAGTTCAGCCAAATGAAGTAAAATATGCTGTTACAGGAACAGAAGCAAAATTCTGGTCTGTTTGGAAGGAAAATGTAGAAAAAGAAGTTGAAAAGATCATTAAAAAAGAAATAAATGGAGTAGAAGCTGAAGATCGTTTGCCTACCATTCAGGATTGCAATTTATTCTCGCTTTGCAGGCCGGAACGTTTGATGGAGCTTGTTTATAAATACATTGTTTTTGATGGTCCGGTTAAAAAAATTGCACGCTATCAGCAATACTTCGCAGTACAGGATACATTAAAAAGAGTAAAGCAATTTGAAAATCAGGAAAAAAGACGTGGAGGAGTAATATGGCATACACAGGGTAGTGGCAAGTCTTTAACAATGGTAATGCTGTCTAAATCTCTTGCTTTGGATAAGATGATCCAAAATCCCCGAATTATTATTGTTACCGACAGGATCAACCTGGACAAACAGATTTATAAAACCTTCAATAACTGCGGGAAAAATGTTAAAAAAGCACGAAGCGGAAGTCACCTCATCACATTGATCGAAGACAAAGGAAATGAAATTATTACAACTGTAATTGATAAGTTTGAGATGGCTTTAAACAGGAAAGATTTCAAAGATGAATCATCCAATCTTTTTGTGCTGGTTGATGAAAGCCATAGGGGTCAATTTGGAGAATCGCATGCAAGGATGAAGCAGATGCTTCCTAATGCTTGTTATATTGGTTTTACCGGAACACCTCTAATGAAAAAGGAAAAAAACACTGCGAGAAGATTTGGTGGATTTATTCATACTTATACTATTGATCAGGCTGTTGCTGACAAAGCAGTAGTCCCGTTATTGTACGAAGGCAGAGCTGCGAAACTTAGCATTAACAGCCAACAAATTGATAAAGGATTTAATCGTTTGGCAGAGCCATTAACTGAATATGCTACGAAAGATTTAAAAAAGAAATTTTCTACAATCAGGCAGGTTTATGAATCGGAACATGTGATTGAAGAAATAGCTTATGATATTTCAAAACATTTTTGCAAGAATTGGCAGGGCGCAGGGTTTAAAGCACAATTAGCTGTCCCTAAAATTGATACTGCAATAAAATATCAAAAGTATTTTGAAGGACAAACAAATCCTGAGCTTAAGTTAGATACAGCAGTTGTGTTTACACCACCGGATAGCAGGCAGGATCATGATGATGTCTGGGACGATCCTAAAGGTGAAGGTCTAAAATATTGGAAAAAGATCCTTGAAAAATATCATTCACAGGATGAATACGAAGAAAATATTATTACAAAATTTAAAGATAATGATGATGAAGTTGAACTCATAATAGTTGTAAGTAAACTATTGGTGGGATTTGATGCTCCGCGTAATACTGTTTTGTATTTGGCAAAACCTTTAAAAGAGCATGGTTTGCTTCAGGCAATAGCAAGAGTAAACCGGATTTTCAAAGGGAAAGAATTTGGATATATTATTGATTATGTAGGGATTCTTGGAAAACTTGATGAAGCCCTGAATGATTATAGTGCACTGGAGGGTTATGATGAAGATGATCTTCAACATACGGTAATTGATATTAAAGATGAAATAAAAAAAGTTCCTGTTAAGCATGATGAAGTTTGGAAAGTATTTGGAGAAATAAACAGGCAGGATATTGAAGCATTAGAACGTTATTTAAACGAGAAAGATATACGCGATGAATTTTATTCATCACTTTCTGCTTATGCAAGGACATTGCAAACAGCACTTGCATCAGATGAGTTTTATGAAATGTTTACAGATTATAAAATTGAGTTTTATAAAAAGGAGTTGAAATTTTTCCAGTCTATCAGAAAAAGTGTGCAATTCAGATATGCAGAAGTAGTAAGTTATAAGGAATATGAGTTGAGGGTTAGAAAGCTAATGGACACATATATCCAGGCAGATGAAGTAGAAAAAATAACCAAAACCGTTAATGTTTTTGACAAAAAACTTCGTCATGAAGAATTGCTGAATGCCGGTAAAACCCCTGCGTCAGTTGCAGATCAAATAGCTCATGAAATGAAGAAAACTATTACTGAGAGTATGGATAAAGATGAAGCTTTCTTCCGTAAGTTTTCTGATTTAATTAAAGAAACAATAAGGATGTTCAATGAAAGCAGAATAGATGAGCATGATTATCTCAAGAGAATAGTAAATATCCAAAAAGATTTTGCTTCAGGACATCAGGATGGAATACCGGATAGTGTGAGAGAAAATGAAAAAGCACGTGCCTTTTTTGGTGCAATAAAAACCATTGTTGAAAATAAAGCAGGCAAGGAAAAAACAGCAATTTACAATGATAAGATTGCACAGGCAGGAATTGATATTTCAAAGATCATCAAAAAGCTAATTATACGAGATTGGAAGAAAAATGAGGATGTTAAAAAGCAAATGGAGAATGAAATTGAGGATTACCTTTATGAGCATAGGAAAGATTTTGGTTATGAAATGAGTTTTGATGATATTGATCTGATAATGCCCAAATGCATAAAGGTTGCTATAAATAATTATTAGTGATACACACAGCAAAATACGGAACAACAAATATTTATTTCTTTCTTTTCAGGTCAATTCGTAAAAGCCTTACAATCGAAGTACATCCTGATTTGACTGTGAAGGTACTGGCTCCAATAAATGCAGCATTTGATGAAATTGAGAAAAGGGTAATAAAACGAGGAGGATGGATAATTAAACAACAAAGGTATTTTGAATCCTTTCTGCCAAGGACACCTCAACGGGAATATATATCAGGAGAAACCCACCTTTATTTGGGAAGGAGATATTTATTGAAAATTGCCCGGGAAGAAAAGAATGAGGTAAAATTAAAAGGTGGCTGTTTAAAAGTATCCATTAGTAAAGATGCTTTTAATACAACTGCCCGGAATGTCTTAGCCGGTTGGTACAAGTCTCATTCAGAAAAAATCCTGGTGAAACATTTTCTTCAAAATTTAATGTCCTTCCAAAAATATGATGTTGCCGAACCTCTGTTATTAATTAAAAGGATGAAAAACAGATGGGGTAGTAAAACGCCTTCAGGTAAAATAGTCCTTAATCCCGAGCTAATAAAAGCCCCGGTAAAATGCATTGATTATGTTATTATCCATGAGCTTTGTCATTTTGTACATCCTCAACATAATAAAATGTTTTATCAACTTCAGGAAAAGATGATGCCGGATTGGAAAAGATGGAAGGATCGGTTGGAGAGCATTATGTCGTAATAATTTAATTATGAATATTTTATATTATAAAGGACTAACATGGCCGAAAGTAAAAGAGCAGTTTCAAAAAACTGTTGATTTTTTACAAAATAACGATTTCAGGTCGGCAGAAGTAAAAAAACTTACCAATACGGAGTATTTCAGGGCTAAACTCGATTACGAAAACCGTTTGCTGTTTAAGTTCGCTAAACATCAGGATCAGATGCATATCCTTTTGTTAGAGGTTATTTACAACCATGAATATGATAAATCACGGTTTTTGCGTGGAGCAAAAATTGATAAAAATAAGCTGCTACCGGTTAAACAAAAGGAAAAAATCTCACAGGAGGATGTGAGCACTATGTCTTATATAAATCCTAAAAGCAAACATTTTTATCTTTTAGACAAAGCCCTCTCATTTGATGATAACCAGCAGGACATTTTCAAAATACAACCGCCGGTAATAATCATCGGATCGGCTGGAAGCGGCAAAACCGTTCTGACTCTCGAAAAGATTAAATTGCTCAAGGGGAATATCTTATACATTACCTTATCACCATTCCTCGCCGAAAACTCTTTCAGACTTTATTATTCAAATAATTATAACAACGAAAAGCAAAATATCGAATTTCTTTCTTATATTGAATTTCTTAATACCCTAAAAATCATTCCACACAGGGAACTTGATTATAAAACTTTTGAAGCCTGGCTGCATCCCCGAAAACATACTTTCGGGATAAAGGACAGCTACAAACTGTTTGAGGAATTCAGGGGTGTGATAACGGGCGTTGACATAACAAAAAGGAACCTGAGCAAATCCGACTATTTGGGTCTGGGTGTCAAACAATCAATTTTCCTTGAAAATGAACGCAATAAAGTTTATGAAGTATTTGAAAAATATCTTGAATTTTTAAAGGAGTCTGAATATTTCGATATGAATATGGTCTCTTTTGAATGGCTTCAATACAGTAAACCAAAGTTCGATTTTATAGTAATAGATGAGGTTCAGGATTTTACAAATATTCAGTTATACCTTATTCTTAAATCGTTAATAACGCCAGGGAATTTCATACTTTGTGGCGATTCCAATCAAATTGTCCATCCTAATTTCTTTTCATGGACAAATATCAAGACGATGTTTTATAAACATGATATTACCGACAGTGATATACGTATTTTACGCACCAATTTCCGCAACTCGGAAAATATCACCTTGATTGGAAATAAGCTGCTAAAAATAAAGAATGCCAGATTCGGATCAATTGATAAAGAAAGTACATATCTTGTTGATTCGGTTTCGGAGAAAAAAGGTGAAATAAATTTCTATAAAGATACTCTGAAGATAAGAAAACAGCTAAACGACAAAACCGGAAGGTCAACTAATTACGCTGTTCTTATTATGAAGCCGGAAGATAAAGCTGATGTAAGGAAATTCTTTAAAACCCCGTTGCTCTTTTCGATACATGAGGCAAAGGGTCTTGAATATGAAAACATTATCCTTGTGAATTTTATCAGTAATAACAGTGCTGAATTTCGAAACATCTGTGCTTCTGTGAAAAGGGAGCAAATGAGCGATGATAACTTTTCCTTTTCCAGGGGAAAAGACAAAAAGGATAAATCCCTTGATGCCTATAAATTTTATATCAATTCGTTTTATGTAGGTATTACCAGGGCGGTAAACAAGCTTTATATACTTGAAACATCCGAAAACCATGATATTCTCAGGTTACTCAATTTGGTTGAGGCACAAAAGACAGTGACCATAAGAGAAGATGTTTCATCGGTTGACGATTGGAAAAATGAAGCCAGGAAACTTGAAATGCAAGGTAAAAAAGAGCAAGCCGATGAAATCAAGAAATCTATACTTTCGATAGAAAAACCCGATTGGGAACCAATAAACCCTGATAATATCAATGACCTAAAAAATGAAGCGCTTAACCCTGAACATTACAATAAAAAGGCAAAAGACAAATTGTTTGCATATTCATTGTTGTACAACGATTTGGAAAGTATCAAAAAATTATCAGAACTGAAATACCGTAGGGCCAACAATTTTGATACTGAAAGAAAATCGGTATTCAGGAAGCATTATCAAGATTATCAGAATGATAATGTGGCTCTTGTAGAAAAAAACATAAATAAATATGGCGTAGATTATCGCGACCAATTTAATCTGACACCATTACTGGCGGCAGCAAATAATGGAAGTATCTGGATATTAAAATTATTAGCTGAATACAATGCAAACCCTGATGTAACTGATAATTTTGGTAAAAATTCAATCCAGATCGCTATTTACCAGTCATATCTTTTTAAGCAATATTTGGCTAAACTTGATGTTCTTTATCCCATTTTCCTTACCGATAATATTAAAATTAAATTGGATGACAGGCTGATAAAAATTGACAACCACAAGATTGAATATTTTTTAATCAATTTCTTCATATCACTGCAAAGTTTGTTGGTATCCAAAAAACAGAATCGTTGGGAACCCGAAGGGGTTAAAGTTACAGACATTGTAAAAGCAGTGTCAGGATATCCCGAAATTATACTGGCAGTATACAGGAAAAGACGAAATTATCTTTCAGCCAACCTTGCAAAAAACGAAGTTGACGGGATTAACCCATGGAACAGGAAGCTTTTTATCAGGATTGAAAGAGGATATTATTTATTAAACCCTGACCTCGAAATTTTTATTGAAAACAAATGGAGAAATATTTACGACATTATGAGGATTGAAAAAACCAAAAAACTGACTACAGAGGAAAAAGATGAAAGGGTAAAGCGACAATTATACGCAGACTGGGATAGAATGATTGATGAAAATCAGGAATTGGCTGAAGCATTGCGAGATCGTATTCCATATATTGACAATATTCTAAAACAAAGGAAACAACTAGCGAAAAGCAAAAAGGGAATAAAAAAAATTGCGAGAGAAGCCCACGAAGAAGCCCAAAGGAAGAAAAAGGAGGAAAAAGAGTTGGCCAGACAGGAAGCCAAACAAAGAAAAGAAGAAGAGAAACGGTTGGCTGCTGAAAAACAAAAGAAAGCAGATGAAATGCAATACAAATTACCGTTTTAATTCAGAATTTTGTCCTAAAAGTTTATTAATTCGTGGGATGAAATCCGATATGTCATAGAATGTAACAGTAATACATTTTTGATAATAAAAAAAAGCCGGATAAACCGGCTTTTTTGTTCCGTGGGCCCACCTGGATTCGAACCAGGGACCAATTGATTATGAGTCAACTACTCTAACCAGCTGAGCTATAGGCCCTCTCCGATAATTTCGGAATATTAATTTGCCACTTTTGAAAATGGGAATGCAAAATTACATAATTTTGACAAATATTTAAAATTATTTAAAAAATTTTTAATCGCCTTTGGAATGCAATTAATTAAAAACATAATATTCGACTTTGGCGGCGTAATTTGTAATATTGATCATCATAAAGTAGAAATAAAGTTCAAGGAGCTTGGAATAAAGGATTTTGAAAAAATGTTTTCACATGCTATACGAAATCATTTATTTGAAGACCTTGAAACAAACCTAATCTCACCATCTGTTTTCCGTGATAAAATACGTAAAATATTAAATAAAAATATTCCCGATTCAATAATTGATGATACATGGAATTCAATTATACTAAATATTCCGGAAGAAAGAGTTGAACTGCTGGAAAATATTAAACCCAATTACAGAACATTTTTATTAAGCAATTCCAATATAATTCATTATGAGGTTTATCTTAAAGGTTTTCAGGAAAAATACGGATATAACTCATTTAACGATATTTTTGAAAAAGCATATTTTTCATTTCAAATCGGCATGCGAAAACCGGATTTGGAGTTTTACGATTTTGTTTTAAAAAAACATGATCTAAAAGTTGAAGAAACTTTATTTATTGATGATTCTTTTCAAAATATAGCCCCTGCCAAAGAGTTGGGAATAAAAACTTATTATCTGAAACCCGAAGAAGAAATAATTGAATTGTTTGAAAATAATAAACTAAAAAAAGTTGACTAAAAGTCAACTTATCAAAATTTCATCAAAAACCGAATAAAGTTCATCCTTATTTTCAATAGTTACCAATTTAATCCTGAATTGTTTAAAATTCGGATAGGCTTTAAAATAACTTCTGTAATGTTTTCGCATTTCAAAAATGCCTCTTCTGTCTCCTTTCCATTCTATTGATTTTTCCAAATGTTTTTTACAAATATTCACTCTTTCGTTTATATCGGGTTGAGGAAGTATTTCGCCTGTATTCAAATAATGTTTTATTTGTTTAAATATCCATGGATTACCATAGCTTCCACGACCAATCATTAAACCATCAACATTATAAGTTTCTTTAAAATATTTGGCAATTTCAGGACTAAGGATATCGCCATTGCCAAAAACCGGAATTTTCATACGGGGATTTTTCTTAATCTCTCCTATCAATGTCCAGTCTGCTTTACCTTTGTAACCCTGCACTTTGGTTCGTGCGTGGATACTTAAAGCTTCAATTCCAATATCCTGAAGCTTTTCAGCCACCTCAACAATATTTTTACTGTTTTCATCCCAGCCGAGACGGGTTTTAACTGTAACCGGCAATTTTGTGGATTTCACTACTTCGGATGTAATTGCAAGCATTTTTGGAATATCTCTGAGCATACCTGCTCCGGCACCTTTAGCAATTACTTTTTTTACTGGGCAGCCCCAGTTAATGTCAATAATATCAGGCTTGGCCCGTTCGGCATATTCAGCAGCTTTAACCATTGATTCAGCATTATGACCGAAAATCTGAATGCCGATCGGACGTTCTGATTCAGAAAAATCAAGCTTTTTTAAACTTTTAGCTGCATCTCTAATCAATCCCTCTGATGATATAAACTCAGTGTAAGTAATGTCAGCCCCGAATTTTTTACATAAATAACGGAATGGCGGATCGCTGACATCCTCCATCGGTGCCAGCAAAATCGGGAATTCACTTATTTTAAGATTTCCAATTTTTACCAATTTATATTGCTTTAAAAATATTATTCAACTTTCTTTCACAAAATTACTAATTTTACGCTTCTAAAATAATTACTCTCTATGATAAAGAGCGAACCCTTATTAAAATATTTTCCATCATATTTAAAATTATTGAGTTTTGGAATCCTCATTTTGATCTGTTTGCTTTTCACTTTACTAATAGGAATTTTAACTGCTATTCCTTTTTTTGGCACTGGAGTACTTGAAAATATTACAAGTATTGATTATTCAAATCCCGAAACAATAAGTTTAATGAAATATATGCAGATTATAAATCAGTTTGGCTTATTTATTTTACCACCTGTTATTTTTGCTTTTCTGGTTAACCGGAATATTTCAGGATATTTGGAATTAAATCAAAAACCTAAATTACTTTCAATAATAATTGGAACCCTAATAGTTTTTGCAGCAATGCCATTTCTTCATTGGTTAAGTAATATTAATGAAATGATAAAATTCCCTGAATTTCTTTCATGGCTTGAAAACTGGATGATTGAGTCGGAAAAACAGGCTGCAAAACTCACTGAAATATTTTTAAATGTTAATACTTTTAATGGTTTTCTTTTTAATATATTAATGATAGCAATAATTCCGGGAATAGGTGAAGAATTGTTATTCAGGGGAGTATTGCTCAGATTATTTAAAGAATGGACAAAAAATATTCATTGGGCTGTATTTATTTCTGCGATTTTATTCAGTGCATTTCATTTACAATTTTACGGTTTTTTTCCCAGATTAATGTTAGGAATTTTACTTGGTTATATGTTTGTCTGGACAGGTTCGATATGGGTGCCGATATTTATTCATTTTATTAACAATGCAGCGGCAGTGATATTTGTTTACATAGTAAATAAAAGCAAACTTGAAACAAATCTTGAATCGTTTGGTGCAACTGATAATTTATGGCTTATAACCGGAAGTTTTTTAATTGTTGCAGTTTTATTAACCGTTATTTATAAAAAAAGAGGAAATATACAAAATGATATTTCCTCCTATTAACATAAAAAACATTATGAAAAATTATTCTCTTTTAACAACTTTTCTACGTGTTGAGTAGTTAATTTTAAAAGCGCCTGCTTTTCTTAGTTCCTGTTTAACATCAGTAACTACACCCATTTTAGTCTCACTGTTAACTTTTAATGAAGTTGTTAAAAATTTCCTGTCTGCTTCTTCGCGGGCTTCTCTTTCATGAGCGACAAACTCCTGAATATCATCAACAACAGCAAAATGGTCGTTAAGTTGAATACGCGATTCGGTACCATAAATTTTTGACTGTACCGGTGGACCGATATAGATATAACTAACAAGTGATTTCTTTTCAAGCTTTTGTACTTCGGTAGCTTCCGGAAGTTTTGATGTTCTAACTATCAATGTAGTTTCCCTCATTACGGTAGTTACCATAAAGAAGAACAAAAGCATAAAAATAATATCAGGTAATGATGCAGTGCTTATACCCGGAACTTCTTTTGATACTTGTTTTTTAAATCTTGACATTTTAATTTCCTCCTACATCTTCAGGTTCAGCTTCAGAAACACGTACCGGAACAGCTTTATTGATTGCATCAATATAATCCTCATTAATTAGTTTATCATATTTTCTGCCAAATTTTTGCATTGACAGCCTATCCCGTAATTCTTTAAAAGCAGCAGCTAATTCGTTTTGAACTTGTATATACATATCATAAGAAGTTCCTCTGTCGTTTTTTAGAGAGATTATTCCTTTGGTGGTATAAACATCACCGATATAATCTATGCTTTTCAGAGTAACTTCAGGATATGCTGGGTCATCATGATGAATTGACATAAAATCTAAAACATCATTTTTTAACGTTTTAATATTTCCCATCTTTTTATTTACAAGCAAACGATCGCTTTTGCTGACCAAAATATTCATGATATTTCTTTGATTAATCTTAGGAATAGGCTGGTCAGGGTCAGGGGGTGGTGGCAGTTGCCTCATGATTCCGGTATCAACATCCATTGTAGTAGTTACAAGGAAGAAGATAAGGAGCAGGAAGGCTATGTCTGCCATTGAACCGGCATTAACTTGTGGTACTTTCCTTGCCATAATTATTTAGATTTAATTTTATTTAAATATATTAACTATTCCGGTATATATCAGTGACAAAACAGCTATTCCGGTAAGAATATACACCATAATCAAACCGGCGCCAATAAATCTTGAAACACCAGGAGTAATGCTTTGTTTTTCATAAATAACAGCATTTGTCGCATCTGAAGCAAATAAATAGGAAATTCCAAACAGTATAATAAATCCAACCAATACGAATAAAACCGTTAATCCTTTGTGGGGATTCTTGATAAAAAAGAATATAGGAAAACCTATTAATAATAGTACTGTTATTGCCAGCAATATATAAGCCCAATATAATACTGTATTAGTCATTGATTCTCCGTTTATATAAAATAAAGCAAAAAGAACCAGTGAAACGGCTAAAATGACATACAAGCTTATTTGTAGTATTTTATTAATTGAATCTGTCATAATAAATTATTTTTTAGATTTATATTTAGTAAGTATATCTATGAAAGAAATAGTACTATCCTCCATGTCATTCACTAAGCTGTCAACTTTTGAAATTATATAATTATAAAATATCTGAAGAATAACTGCAACTATCAAACCAAATACGGTTGTCAGAAGTGCCACTTTCATACCTCCGGCAACAATGTTTGCAGAGATATCACCGGCTGCCTCAATATCCTGGAAGGCAACGATCATACCGATTACAGTACCCATGAATCCGAGCATAGGAGCAATAGCGATAAACAAAGAAATCCATGATAATCCTTTTTCCAGACGTCCCATTAAGACGCTTCCGTAAGAGACAATAGATTTTTCAACAATTTCAATGCCTTCATTGTATCTGTCCAATCCCTGATAAAAAATACTGGCAACGGGTCCTTTTGTGTCTCTACAAATTTCTTTTGCAGAATCAACACCGCCGGTTTCCAAAGCCGATTCGACTTTGTTTAATAATTTTTGATTGTTGGTAGTTGCAAGGTTCAAATAAATAATTCGTTCAATACATAATGCCAAGCCGAAAACCAGAGTTAATAATACTATACCCATAAATTTCCAGTCACCTGCAATAAATTGTTCTTTTAATACCTGCTGAAAACCTTGTTCTGCTTCAGGTTCAGGTTCAAGTGTTTCAACAATTGCTGCTACAGCTTCAATCATTGTTGTATCTCCTTCAGTTGCAGTCGTATCAGATGTTAATTCGGTATCAGTTACAGTAACATTTTCATCTTGAGCTAAAGTAACATTTGATGCACCGAAAGTTAGCATTCCTGCGATTGTTAAAAAAGCAAATAATTTTTTCATAGTCATGTTTTATTGATTTGTAATAATAATTTTTTTAATACTTAATTTTGATTTTTTGATTTAATTTGTGAATGGCAAATATAAAAATTTATTTTAAAATCAACTATATTGTTTAAAAAGTTTTTTCAATAAATTTTATAAATACGAGTGCGGAGAGGAAGGGATTCGAACCCCCGGTCCCGCTGTGGCGGGACACACGCTTTCCAAGCGCGCGCCTTAAACCGCTCGGCCACCTCTCCCCAATTTTTTTTAAAATTAAAACGCAAAAATAATAAAACTTGTATATACTACATGCTGAAAAAATTTGAAGTTAAATTATTTTATTCTAATTTTAAACAAATCCATCGCATTCTTAGTTGTGATTTCAGCAACTTCTTTTATTGAAATATTTTTAATTTCTGCTAACTTTTCAGCAATATAACTAATGTATGCACTCTCATTTCTTTTCCCCCTGTATGGAACAGGAGTTAAATAAGGTGAATCCGTCTC
>CAZREZ010000027.1:13340-15551 GCA_964599115.1 uncultured Bacteroidales bacterium | reverse complement strand
TATGCTGTTTTGGGAACGGAAGAATCGGACAGCGGTGATATTGCACGCCGTACGGGTAACGAAATGCTTTTCCAAATGCAGGCAATGACCAATATTGAAATATTGAACGGCTATGAAGTTAAAAAAATCATCACTTGCTGCCCCCACGATTACAATACTTTAAAAAATGAGTATCCCGAATATGGTGGAAATTATGAAGTTATACACCACACACAATTTTTAAGGGATTTAATAAAAGAAGGTAAGCTAAAAATAGATTCCGAGGTTTTCAAAGACAAAAAAATAACATACCAGGACCCTTGCTATTTGGGCAGAGGAAATGATGAATACGAAGCTCCAAGAGATGTTTTAAATACAATTCCTTCAAAAAAAGCTGAAATGAAACATAATAAAGAATTTGCTCTCTGTTGTGGAGCCGGAGGAGGACAAATGTTCAAGGAAGCTGAAAAGGGCAATAAAGAAATTTTTATTGAACGCATTGAAGAAGCTATTGAAACAGGTGCTGATATTGTTGCAACTGCCTGTCCTTACTGTATGGTAATGATGACCGACGGAATCAAATACAAGAACAAGGAAGAAGAAATGAAGAATTATGATATTGCAGAACTGGTTTCTATAGCTTTGGGATTGTAAAAAATCAACCTGACAGGTTTTTAACAAGCTGTCAGGTTAATTAATCTATTCCTTACAAATCTTTCCCGAATGGATTATATTTCCATTATTCCCGATAATACTATATAAATAGATTCCTGTTGGATATCCACTCATATTTATTATAGCTTCGCTAACATTATTCAGTTGAATTTCTTCAATATTCCTTCCTGTAAAATCAAAAATCTCAATAAAGCCTTCTGTTTGATCTTTAAATGAAAAATTTATATTTGAAGAAACAGGATTTGGATAAACATTAACAAATCCTTTATTTTGATTTTCTTCTATATTACTATAAGGGCTTGCCTTTAAAAATGTAGCTTCAGTAACAGATTTAGTATCCTGGTCATAATTAAGTGTAGCTAAAACAAAACCTGCTGCTGCATCATCTGACCACCAAGAATAATTATAAGTTGTATCAATTATCTCTCCCAAAAAACCCCATGCTCCTAACAATTTCATCCACATACTATCTATCTCAATCCGCGTCTCATTTATCCTCAATGAATTAAATGTTCCGAGTGGGATGGTTATATCACCCCATGCATCTACTTCAATCGATTTTGATATTGAAATTTTTATCCTAATTGAATCAGCAGGAGGAGAAGGACTTTCAGCCTCAATTAACATCTCAAAATCGCTTGTGTTGCTGTTCAGATAATCAACAGGGAATTCTGCAATAGTTTCCTTTGGAATACATGGCATAATAACAAAGCCAATCTCTTCAACTTCTAATGCCATTCCAACAATCGCAAATTCATCTACATTTTTCTCAAAATAGATATACATGTCTGCGCTGTCTAATTCGCTGTCAAAAACTCTCAACGCTGCCAGATTTGCTGTAGGAAAATGCTCATAATACGGGGTCCAATCGGGATTCGCAAACCACATAGTATCAACATAATCTACTGTCAGGGCTGAAAAATCCCATGTTTGATCAGGTCCTGCCGGTCCAGGTGTAATAGAAGGTGAGGGTAATGTATCGGCTGCTTCCAGAACAACTTTTCCGGCACCTACTATATCATCACTTGTAATACTGATTTGAGCCGATAATGTAATGCTCAATAAAACTGTAAAAATTGATAGTAAAACTTTTTTCATAATATTTGGTTTTAATGATTAATTTCAACAAATGTACAAAATTTTACAAAGAATTGCAAGATTCCTATACTTATTTATAAAAAAAATCATAAAACATCTTTCAGAACCTCAATAGGATAGTTGACATTACCAAAAGGCATTGAAACTTGTACACCAACAATATATGGTTTTAATTCTGCTACTGTTTCGCGAGCAATTTGTAATCCTAACATTCTTGCTTTTTCTTTGGTTTCAGTGGCATACATTCTTTTCATTATACTATCAGGTACAGAAGCACCCGGAACTTCATTATTCATAAATTCAGCATTTCTAATACTAACTAATGGCCATATTCCTGCAATTATCGGAATTTTCAGATGTTCTAATCGTTTAATAAATTTAACTCGTCATAACAAGTATTAATAAAAATTCCTTTGCTGTAAATCTCCGTTCCCATTGCACCGTCAAATAAAACAATGT
>CAZREZ010000027.1:0-13240 GCA_964599115.1 uncultured Bacteroidales bacterium | reverse complement strand
GTGGTCTTTCCCCTATTTCCCTTATTCCCCAATTAACTTCTAATTTTCCGCTGCTTTCATTTCCTTCACAGCATTTATTAATTCAGGAAGTATTTTATGTACATCCCCAATAATTCCATAATCGGCTGCTTCAAAAATTGGGGCATCATTATCTTTATTAACTGCAACAATATATTTAGAAGAGCTTACTCCCCCAAGATGTTGAATTGCCCCGGAAATTCCCAGTGCAAAGTATAAATTTGGAGCAATAATTTTTCCGGTTTGCCCGACATGCTCTTCGTGGGGTCGCCATTCTTCATCAGAGACGGGCCTTGAGCAGGCAGTTGCCGCTCCTAACAGGTTAGCTAATTCTTCAAGGGGACCCCAGTTTTCAGGACCTTTCATTCCCCTACCGCCGGAAACAACAATTTCTGCATCGTTTAACAACACTTTTCCTGTAATTTTATGTACCTCTTCTACTTTGGTTTTGAAATCTTCATCAGACAACTCAGGAACAAAATTTTCAATTTGTGCTTTATTTTCTTTTTCAATCAACCCAAATGAATTTTGAGCAATTGTTAATACTTTTATCGGGCTTTTTATCACAACATCTGCAAATGCCTTAGCTGTAAAAACTTTTTTTCTGACCGTAAAAGGTTCATAATTTATGGGTAAGGCAGTAATCCCTGACACCAAGCCCGCTTTTAATTTAACCGAAACTCGCGGTGAAACAGCTTTTCCGGTATAATTATTTGCAAACACAAGAATAGTTGATTCTTCTTTTTTGGCAACTTGTGAAATAACTTTTGCATAAGCCTGGTTAGCAAGCTTGTCTAATTTTATATCATTTACTGAAATTACTTTTGCAGCTCCATAATCCCCAAGTTTTTTCAATTCCGTTTCTTCAACATTGCCAATTGATACTGCAACTACTGAAGCATTAATATTTTTTGCTATTTCACTTGCATAGGATACTTGCTCAAAGTTTAATTTCTTAAATTTTCCATCCCAATTTTCGGTATATACTAATACTGACATATTTTTTGATTTAAGATTTTAGAATTATGATTTATTTCATGGTTAAAATTTCAACTTATCATAAGTGTATTTTACCCATAATTATCTTTTTAAACAGTGAAACGATCTAAATAACTTTAGCCTCATTATGAAGAAGATCAACCAGTTCTTTCACATTTTCAGAATCAACAATTTTACATGCAGCTTTTGCAGAGGGCAATTCATAATTGACAAATTCTGTTATTGCTTCTGCTTCAATTGCCGGTAAAACATTCAGGGGTTTTTTACGAGCCATCATAATTCCTCTCATAGACGGAATTCTAGGTTCTAAGGCAATACCTTTCTGAACAATGGCAACAAAAGGAACTTCTGTTGATAAAGTTTCCGACCCACCGTCAATCTCCCTGTTCACTTTTACATCACCGTTTTCAACATCTAATTTTGAAACAGAAGAAATTGAAGGAATATCCAGGAATTCGGATAGCATTCCACCAACTGCCGAACCGTTATAATCACTGGCTTCAATTCCGCATAAAATTATATCATAATCTTTTGCAACCTGTGCTAACTGTTGTGCCACAAAAAAAGCATCTTTAGGTTCGGCATCAATGCGTACAGCATCATCAGCACCAATAGCAAGCGCTTTTCTTAATGTTGGTTCAGCATCTTTCAATCCAACAGCAACAACTGTGATTTTTTCAATTTTATCTCCTGTTGTTTCTTTTAATTCCAGTGCTCTTGTCAATGCCAGTTCGTCCCAAGGATTAATTATCCACTGTATATCGGAAGTATCAAATGCTGTATTATCTGCAGTAAATCTAATTTTAGTTGTTGTGTCAGGAACATTGCTTATACAAATAAGTATTTTCATTATTAATTATTTTTATTATTATTTATTTCTTTTGAATTTCAGACATTGTTTTTTCTTTGAATTTTGGAATTTATACTGCTTCTTAAAAAAAATGCGAGGCTTTTTAATCTTTCAAAAGCGAACGCGAAATTACAATTTTTTGAATTTCAGAAGTGCCTTCATAAATTTGTGTAAGTTTTGCTTCACGCATAAGTCTTTCAACATGATATTCTTTAACATATCCATAGCCACCATGAATCTGGACGGCTTCGGTAGTTACTTCCATTGCAATATCAGCAGCATACTGTTTAGCCATTGAACTTGCCATTGAAAATGGTTTTCCCCGGTCTTTCAACCAGGCAGCTTTCAAACAAAGATTACGTGCATTTTCAACTTTCACAGCCATATCCGATATTTTAAATGCAATTACCTGATGATTGGCAATTTCCGTACCAAATGCTTTTCTTTCCTTTGCATATTGAATTGCCCTGTCAAGTGCTCCTGAAGCAATACCCAAAGCCTGTGCAGCAATTCCAATTCTTCCTGCTTCAAGGCTTTTCATGGCAAATTTAAAACCAAACCCATCTTCTCCTAACCTGTTTTCTTTAGGAACTTTAACATCGGTAAACATAACCGAATGTGTATCGGAACTTCTCATCCCCATTTTATCCTCATGAGGTCCAAGTGAGATTCCAGGAGAATCTTTTTCAACAATAAAAGCATTAATCCCCCGATGACCTTTTTCAGGATGTGTTTGTGCAATAACAATATAAATTGATGCTGAATTAGCATTTGATATCCAGTTTTTTGTACCATTTATTAAATAATAATCTCCTTTATCTTCAGCAATTGTTCTTTGCATAGAGGCATCGGAACCGGCTTCAGGTTCTGATAATAAAAATGCACCAATCTTTTCGCCTCGTGCAAGAGGTTTTAAATATTTTTCTTTTTGTTCTTCTAGACCAAACTTTTCAATTCCATGACATACCAATGAATTATTAACTGACAAAACCACACTGACAGAAGAATCAATTTTTGAAATTTCTTCCATTGCCAAAACATAAGAAATTGTATCCATTCCACCGCCATCATATTTAGGATCAACAATCATACCCATAAAACCAAGGTCGGCTAAATTTTTTATATGCCTTGCCGGAAATTCAGCTTTAGCATCACGTTCCAAAACATCCTGTATCAATTCTCTTTCGGCATAATCTCTGGCTGCCTGCCGTATCATTAATTGTTCTTCCGTATATTCAAAATCCATATATTAAATTTTAAGTTTAAATATATTCTAAAAAGAAATTTATAATTTTTTAAAAAGAGGCAACAAAAGTAAAAAAAAGGAATTAAAGACAAAAAATAAATTTAGAAATCAAAATCAGAAAGTTGGGTTTTAGCATTACGGAACTTTTTAATTATTTCCTGAATTATTTCAGCAGCCGGTTTTATTTCATCAATCATTCCCGACACCTGCCCGATTTCCAACTCGCCTTCATTCACATCACCTTCAAACATACCTGATTTAGCTCTTCCATGTCCAAGTAAATTTTTTAATCCTTCAACCGAAGTCCCGATATATTCTGCAGTTTGAACTTCATTAAAAAATTTATTCTTTATTAATCTTACAGGAATAAGCTGTTTTAAAGTAAGTTTTGTATCACCATCTTTAGTTTCAATAATTTTTTGCTTAAAATTAATATGCCCTGACGATTCGGAAGAAGCTGCAAAACGACTGCCTATTTGAACGCCATCAGCTCCCAGTATCATTGCTGCAAGCATACTTCTTCCGGAAGCAATTCCGCCTGCAGCAATTAATGGAATTGAAACAGCTTTACTAACCATTGGTATCAATGTCATAGTTGTTGTTTCCTCAAAACCATTGTGCCCACCTGCTTCAAAACCCTCGGCAACAATGGCGTCAACTCCTGCTTCTTCACATTTTTTTGCAAATTTTACATTAGCCACAACATGAACAACAGTAATACCATTCTGCTTAAAGTAAGATGTATATTTTTTAGGATTCCCTGCAGAAGTAAAAACTATTTTTACTTTTTCTTTAATAATGATATCAATATGCTCTTCGGTTTGTTGATATAAAAGCGGCAGGTTCACCCCAAAAGGATTTTTTGTTGCAGCTTTACATTTTTGGATATGCTCATGTAAAACTTCCGGATACATTGAACCAGAGCCAATCAGTCCTAAGCCACCGGCATTACTAACAGCAGAAGCCAGTTCCCATCCACTGCACCATATCATCCCACCCTGAATAATCGGGTATTTAATTTTAAAAATTTCTGTAATTCTATTCATTTTTTATTATCCCATTACTTTTAACATAGCTTCAATAATATTTTGTGCTCCCTCATATACCTGAACAATATCTGTAGCTTCCATATAATATGGTGTAGTAAAAACATTGTGCTTATCATCAATCACAACATCATCATAATTGGCAATAATGTGTGTTGCACCCATTTTTTCAATGGTTTCGGCTGTTGCTTCGTCTTTGCCGATAGTTACACTTACATCACCAATAATTTTAGCAATCAAAACAGGAGCAATGCACATCGCACCTATAGGCTTTTTTAATTTTAGCATTTCCTTCACTGCTTTTTCAACTTCATTATTCACACTTGCTTTAAAACCGTCAAAGGCAACAGTGCATAAATTTTTTGCCACACCAAAACCACCGGGAAATATCAGTGCATCAAATTCTTTCGGATTAAAATCACTTAAAGGTTTGATGTCTCCTCTGGAAATTCTTGCAGATTCAACCAAAACATTTCTTTTTTCATTCATTTCATCTCCGGTAAGATGATTGATAACATGATGTTGGAAAATATCCGGTGCAAAACACTGATAACCTGCACCTAATTTTTCTATTGCTAAAAGAGTCAATGTTGCTTCATGAACTTCGGCGCCGTCATAAATACCACAACCGGCTAATATTACAGCAAATTTTTTCATAATTTTTATTTTTTAATTAATGACGCAAAAGTACAAAATTAACCCGAATGATTCAGGTTAAATTAAAAAGCCCATCCATAAGGACAGGCATTTAGTATAAATAAATTTATATCGTTATAATTTTACCCTCTTTTATAAACAATTGCCACAACAGTTACATCATCGCCACCCATATTAACAGTCATTCCGTATGGACGGTCTTTAGGGATTTTTATCTGGGCTTTCCCTGCTTTATCAGTTAACTGCTCCCAAATAGTTACTGCCTGATGTACACCGGTTCCTCCTGTTGGATGCCCCCAGCCAATCAATCCACCTGTGGTATTCATCGGGATTATACCATCTCTGTCAGTATTGCCGTCAGCAACAAACTGGGCACCCTTACCGGGTTCGGCAAATCCAAAAGCTTCGGTAGCGAGAATTCCGGCAATTGAGAAACAATCATGTGTTTCAATTGTTGCGAGATCATGAATTGTAATATTAGCCGACTCTATTGCTTCTTTTGCTGCTTTTTTTATAGTTGTAAGTTCGGTTAAATCAGGCGGGTCGAAAGTAACATTTCTTTCAACCTGTCCCCATCCAACTATTTCAACAGCTTCTTCTTTCGGAATACCAATTCTTTTTAATCCTTCTTCGGAAACAATTGCAATTGCAGAAGCAGCATCAGAAACTTTTGAACAATCAAAAACTGTCAGATTATCAACAAAAGCTTTTCCATTAGGTTTTATCTTATTATACAGAGCT
Organism: uncultured Bacteroidales bacterium; assembly: GCA_964599115.1. Classification (GTDB taxonomy): domain Bacteria; phylum Bacteroidota; class Bacteroidia; order Bacteroidales; family JADFUO01; genus JADFUO01. Next base: position 7,683 of record CAZREZ010000027.1, on the reverse strand, counting down.
TCGAGATCTGCTACTTTATTTTCATATTCCTGGGCTGTAGGGCAAAGCCGTGCATTTTCAATGGCATTTACAAACCAACGGCAAAAACCTTTTCTTGTATATTCCATTCCATATTTTTCATAATATGCTCCTGCCCTGTCGCTGAATTGTCCGGGGAAAAAATAAGCATGACCGTTTTTTCTTTTTTGATACCATCCGGCACCGGCAAGCACATCAGCCACATAAACTGCTTTCATAGTATTTTGTACTTCAACACCAACAGTAAGAACCACATCAGCAGTTTCTGCAAGTACAGATTTTATTCCGCTCATTAATGCCAAAGCTCCTGACCCACAAGCTCCTTCGGTACTGGTGCATGGCTTCCATTGCAACTCGTCATCTATCATAGGGATAAAACCAGGTAAATTACCTTGTCTGTTAAACCTGGGTGCCATAAAATTCCCAATTGCACCTTCATCAACATTCTTTGCACCACCAATCTGTTTTAAGGTGCCTTGCCCTGCTTCTTTTATATAATGTTCAATTCCGGGACGAGGCTTTTTAGGATGAAATTCTCTTCTGCCTGTTCCCAATGAAATTGTATTATAACCCGCAGTCATATATACTTTTTTCCTTAATTTTTTCATTTTTTTAATTTTTTTAGTCTTTATTTATTTTGTGAATTCTTATATAATTTTCTAAAAATACTGTTTAATCAAAAAATGTATTCACAGGGCCATAAGCATGGAAAAATCCGGTAAGCATAACAGTATTGACATCATTTTCGTTATTAGCAACATTATCGGCTACTAACTTTTTACCAATTTCGTTTGAACGTTTTCCATATTTTACAGCTAATCCGGCACCAAATGTTTGCATTGTTTTCAATGTTTTAAAGAAATCCTCCAGCAAAATTTCCTTATCAGGACGACGAATTATTGATTTCCATGATATTTTTGAATCCGGAATAGGTCCTAATTTTTTTTCACACTTATTCTTAAATTCTGATATCGGGATATATTCTTTTTTATCAGGATCAAAAATAGCAACAGGTTGTCCTTTTTCATATTTCATAAAACCGTCTTTTTGTGAGCCATCTGATTTTTGACCGCCTTTTACTCCAAGTTCAATCATTTTATCCAATAGAGAGCTATGTAATTCTTCATCCTTTACAAAGGGGTTCATCACTTTCATAATAAACTGAACAACATCAATACCTACATAATCAATCAACTGGAATATCCCCATTGGTCTGACAAGATATTCCTGTGCAACTTTATTCACCATATAAACTGCTTCAACAAACGGTATATCTTTAGCAAGGGCTTCAGCTTCGGTAATTGCATGAAGTGCATCGCGCATAAAATGCCCATTACCGATAAATCCTGCAAAGTCATTTGAAGGAACTATGATCTTTCGTAAATTTTTTGCATAGGTTTTTGCAAATTCAACAACTTCTTTTTTAGTTTTATCTGTAACAATCAGTTCAACTAATTTTTGGATTGCAGGAGGGTTATAAAAATGGAATCCGAGAATCCTACCTTCAAGACCTGCTTCTTTTTCAACAACATTTATTGGTACAGAAGAAGTATTTGTAAAATACCATGGATTATTAGGATTATTACTGTCAATCTGCGAAAGCAATTTAACTTTTAAGTCTTTATTTTCACTCACGGCTTCAAAAATGATATTTGATTCGTAAGTGGCTTCTAATTTAGTTATAGGTCGTACAATATTGATAACATCAAAGACATACTGGTCAATAATATCTTTGTTCTCAATAAGGTCGTTTCGGTCGGCATACATTTTTCTGAGCAGAACCGTTTTTTTCTCTGCAATTTTCTGAATTTGAACCTTCAGGTATTTCAGCAAACCTGCCAATCCTTCGTGCGACACATCCATTGCATTCAAAACATACGTTTTGGTCTGATTTTCGGGTTTAAGGCTAATATCAGCCATTTCAACAGCTGTAAGCAGCAAAATTCCACTGCCCATTTTTCCGGCGGCGCCAAGCACCGTCACATTTTGAAGTCTTTCTTCGTAATTCATTTTTTATTAATATTTGATTATAATTTATTTGTTTTTTGAGATTTGCTTTTTGTTTTTTACATTTTATATAGGTCGGGTTTAATAAAGACAGGAAACAACAAATCCTGAAATTTTACCAATCGGGTTTTCTTTTTTCAAGAAATGCTTTCATGCCTTCTTCACCTTCATCTTTAAACTGAGAACCAAAATAATCCGATTCCAAATCACAGCCTTTTTCAAATTCGGAACATAATCCCTTACGAGCTACATATTTTACTTTTTTAACAGCCTTAGGACCCTTGGAAGCAATAGTTTTGGCAATCTTTTTCACTTCATCCATAAGCTCTTCCGGTTCTACAACTTTTTGAACCAAACCTATACGTAGAGCATCTTCTGCTCGTATCATTTCACCGGATGTAAGCATATAAAGTGCGTCAGCCAGTCCAACGAGGCGTGGTAAGCGTTGCGTTCCGGCATATCCCGGTATCATCCCCAAATTAACTTCCGGTTGTCCGAACTTAGCTTTAGAGTTTGCAATACGAAAATCACATCCCATTGCCAATTCCAGTCCTCCTCCAAGAGCAAAACCGTTAATAGCTGCAATAACAGGAATTTCCAGTTTTTCAAGACTGCTGAAAGTGTTTTGTCCTAATTTTGAAAATGCGGTTCCCTGCTCCGGTGTCATATCAACCATTTCGGCAATGTCGGCTCCAGCAACAAATGCCTTGCCTTCACCTGTTATTATCATCACTTTAACTTTTTCATTTGAGGCAATGGAAGCCACCATGTTGTCCATTTCATGGAAAAACCTTGAATTCAGCGCATTTAATGCTTCCGGACGGCTAATAGTAACCAAAGCAATACCATCTTCAATTTTAAGTTTTAATATTTCGTAATCCATAATTTTAATTTGATTTTTTGAATTTCCAAAATTATAAAAATTTTTGATTATGTTTTACTTCTTTTTTAAATAGATATAATAATCTTGAATTTTAAATTAATAGATGTAAAGATTTATATAATAATATATATTATTTTTGCGTTAATTATCCGGAGGCAAAAATTGGACTATTTAGTAAAGAAAATATCATCACTAATTTTAATAATTGTTATACTTGTTACAACAATTGGTTTTAGTATATACAATCACCATTGTTATTGTAATAATTTAACAAATTATTCTTTTTTTATTAATGAAATCGATTATAATCATCACTCGGATGAACCAAATAAATGTTGTTCATTAGAAGACAAAGTTACTAACAAGCCAAAAAAAAGTTGTGATGAATCAAGTTGCTGCAAAACAAGTTTACAATTTTATAAACTGACAACCCTTTATGACGCACCTCAGGTAAAAAACACATTAAAATTTTTTAGTACAATAATATTCAAGATATTTGAAAATGATAAAAAATCCTTAACTGATATTAATGATAATAATAATTTTAAACATATAATTATTATTCCTATTCTTTATGGGAAATTTCTAATACAATTTATTCATCAGCTCAAGATTGCCCCTCCTATATTATAAATTATCACTGTTACATACTTTTTAATTTTTCGTTTTGAAAATTTATTTCCTTTTCAAAACAGCTTAATCATTTTATTGAATTATGAAATTTAAAATATTTTGGATGATATTCCTGCTATTATCAGCTATTGTAATAAATAATGTTCGTTCGCAGGTTATTCAAGGAAAAATATATGAATTGGACGAACATAAACATGAAGTATCAATACCAGGTGTTAATGTTTACTGGTCGGGTACAAAAACAGGAACTATAACTGATCAGGACGGATATTTTAAACTGTCAATACAAGACAATAATAATTTTCAGCTTGTAATAAGTTTTATTGGATACAAAAATGACACAATTACTGTTACAAAAAATCATACCGGTTATTTGAAAATAATTCTTGACAAAAATCACGAGTTGGAAGAAGTTGTTATTGCTCACAAGGCAGCAGGAAGTCATATTTCAAGGATAGACCCTGTTTTTACACAAAACATTACAGGAGCTGAATTACAAAAAGCAGCTTGCTGTAATTTATCTGAAAGTTTTGAAACTAATGCTTCGGTAGATGTTTCATACAGCGATGCTATTTCAGGAGCTAAGCAAATTCAATTGCTTGGTCTTGCCGGAATTTACAGTCAAATCATGACTGAAAACATTCCAAATTTAAGGGGGCTTGCAACCTCTTATGGATTAGGATACATACCAGGCTCATGGATGGAATCAATTCATATATCAAAAGGTACTTCTTCAGTAAAAAACGGTTATGAATCAATAAGCGGTCAAATTAATGTTGAATATAAAAAACCTGATAATGAAGAAATATTTTATTTAAACATTTATGCAAACAGTCTTGGAAAAATTGAAGGAAATTCCAATTCTTCAATAAAAGTTAATAAAAACTGGAGCACTGCAATATTTGCCCACGTGGAAAATTTCCAGAATAAAACAGATGCTAATAATGATTCATTTTTAGATCAACCATTAGTTAAGCAATATAATTTTTTTAACAGATGGAAATATGAAAACAACAAGAATATACGTGGTCAGGTTGGCATAAAAGTTCTTGATGAAGACAGAACAGGCGGCCAATTAGATTTTAATAATTCTCTGCCGCATGATACCTTAAATGCTTATGGTATAAATGTAAAAACTAAACGATATGAAGTTTTTACAAAAACTGCATATCTATTTAATAAACCAGGTACTAATATTGCTTTTATTAATTCATTTATTTATCACAGGCAAAATTCTTTTTTCGGATTGAATGATTATAATGCAAAAGAAAATAACTATTACGGAAATCTGATGTTTCAATCTTATATAGGAAATACAGATCATGTTTTTACAACAGGTATTAGTTATTTGATTGATGATTTTGATGAAAATCTTAATGACAGTGCATTTACACGAAGGGAGAGTGTTCCGGGTGGATTTTTTGAATATACATACAAAAATCATGATAAGTTTACTTTAATTCTGGGTTTACGAGCTGATTTTCATAATATTTACGGAACAATTATAACTCCAAGATTGCATATAAAATATAATATCAACGAACATACAATTTTCAGAGCATCTGCTGGAAAGGGTTACAGAACACCAAGCATCATATCCGAGAATAATTTTTTACTCGCAAGTTCCAGAAAACTGATAATAAAAAATGAATTAAAAATGGAAGAAGCCTGGAACTATGGTGTAAATATAACTAAGTATTTTAACATCTTTGGGCGTGAGATCAGCCTCAATGCAGAATATTACAGAACAGATTTTATAAATCAAGCAATAATTGATCGTGATCAGGATATTTCAAAAATTATTATTTATAACCTTGATGGAAAATCTTATTCTAACAGTTTTCAGGTTGAAGCAGGTTATGAATTATTCAAAGGACTTGATTTAACTGCTGCTTTCAGGTATAATGATGTTAAAATGACTATTAATGAAAACCTTCTTACAAAGCCACTTGTAAATATATATAAAGGATTGATAAACCTATCTTATACAAGTAATATGAAAAAATGGCAATTTGATTTTACTGCTCAATTCAATGGCGAAAGCAGGCTGTCAAATTCTTATGGAAATCCTGATCAATACATGATGGCTACAAAATCGCCAAAATATACTATTATTAATGCACAAGTTACTAAGTTTTTCAGGAAATGGGAAATTTATATCGGAGGCGAAAACTTAGCTAACTTCAAACAGGAAAACCCAATAATTGGTGCTGATGATCCCTTTGGAAAATTTTTTGACTCATCAATGGTTTGGGGACCAATTACAGGTATAAAAATTTATGCCGGTTTCAGATATTATATAAAACATTAGCTGATTTAACGCTATGTAATTTTAATACGAAAAATAAATTAATAATTAAATTTTTAAAGTTATGAAAAATACATTTAATAAAAATTTCACAAAAACAAAAAACAAAAAAATGAAAACAAAAAAATTATCAATTAACACAATTTTAGCATTGATTTTTATCTTTGCTATCAGTCTTCAAAGCTTTGCTCAAAAGCAATCAAATATTAAGCAAGTTAATATCAAAACCTCTGCAGTTTGTGAAAAGTGCAAAGAGAAAATTGAATCAAATTTATCCTTTGAAAAAGGAGTGAAAAATGTTGAACTAAACATCGAAACAAAAATTGTAACAGTAAAATACAATCCTGACAAAACCGATCCTGATAAGATCAGAAAAGCAATTTCAAAATTAGGATATGATGCTGATGATATTAAATCCGAATGTAAAGCTAACAAAAATTTATCAAAGTGTTGCAAAAGTAAAGCATCTAAATGTTGTGAGGGGAAATTGCCTCCCGGTTGTGAAAAAAAAACACCGTGTAAATAAAATTTTTTAAGTACCGTAACTATGAGGTTGTCTAAAAAGTTTTTAGAGTGGTTCAAGCAGAATCCGCTAATCTAACTTTTCAGACAACCTCCTATTAATCTATTTTACAAATTATTCAGTTCCTTCTGATAAGCTTTCCATCCTGGGCACCATTTAGTATGCCAGCGCCATACTTTTGCCCAAAATGAGTTTGGTTTTCTTTCGGCATATTTCCGCATCTTGCATTCTTCACAAGAGCTGACTTTCTTTTTTGTTTCCATATTTAATTTCTTTTAAAATCTAATACAATCCTTTCACCTTTGGTTTTCCTGCAATAAAATCTTTTAAATAAAAGGGCTCAAAATAAGCAACATCTTCAAAAACTTTTTCCCTGAATTTTAAATTTGCTATTTCAGCCATAAATGAAGCTGATGGAGAAAAGTTATCAATAAAAATCGCATCTTTCCGGTGTGCTAAAACCTGTTTGCACTTTGAAGCACCATCACCGAAAAAAATAATTTTATTGTCTTGCAAAAATTCCGAGAATGAGTTTTTATCAATAATTTCTGCCCTGATTTCCCTGACTTCTTTATTATTTGAATCATACAAAGCAGAATAAACTTCCATCCGTTTTGCATCAATCATCGGGCAAAATAATACTGATTTCTCAAATAACTTTTCTGTAATGAATTTTTCAGCCATGCCTAAAGCCATTGCTTGCAATGTGCCAACGGAAATTAAAGGTTTATCCAAAGCATAACACAAGCCTTTTGCAGTTGAAACGCCTATTCTTAAACCGGTATATGAACCTGGGCCTTTACTAACCGCAATTGCATCCAAATCAGTGTAATTAATACCAGCTTCTTTAATTACTTCATCAATAAATAATGTAAGTTTAGAAGAATGAGAATTTTTATCATCAGACTCTCTGCACGACAGTAATTCATTATTCTTTGTCAAAGCAACAGAGCATATATTTGTAGCAGTTTCAATATTTAGAATATGAATATTCATTTCTTATATTTTTCCATTACTTCATCATTATCAACAAGATTGCTGTCATCTTCACTTTCTTCATATGATAAAAGAACTTCTCTTTTTTGTTCTTCAGATAATGTATCCCATATATTTGATTTCGAATTTTGAATTAATCTTTTCATTTCATTATAATATTCTCAATCTTTTCAATAAAATCATGTAATCCTAATCTTAATTCATCTTTATACATGGTTTATAAAATTTATTATAAATATACTATTTTTAAGTATAGAGGTCAAATTCCGGATTGATTTTCTGCAATTTGCTCTAACTTATAAATGACCCAAATAA
>CAZREZ010000026.1:0-16127 GCA_964599115.1 uncultured Bacteroidales bacterium | reverse complement strand
CATATCCTGAAGGTATGATGCTTGCAATTTTATTTATGAATGTGTTTGCTCCGTTGATTGATCATTATATAATTGAAGCAAATATTAAAAAACGGTTGAAAAGAGCGAAGAAGTTAATTAATATTTAATTAGTGTCTATAATGTCATAATTTATAAAAAAAATATTAAATAACAAGCAACAAATTACAAATAAATAACAAATCACAATGACCAAAATATCAATTCTGTCTTAATTATGCTTGGAACTTGTAATTTGAGATTTATTTGTAATTTATAATTTGAGATTTGGAATTTTAGTTATATAGACAGACATAATTTATTTTCTTAAAAAAATATATTATGTACACCAACAAATACATATTTATTTACTCTTCAATAATGGTAATTATTGTAGCTGCAATCTTATCTACAGCTGCAATGCTTTTGAAGCCAATTCAGGATAAAAATATCGCAGTTGAAAAAATGCGGGGTATCCTTTCTTCCGCAAATATTGAATCAACTACCAATGATGCAATAAAATTATATGATAAATATATCAAAGAAGAAATTGTGATCAATGCTTCCGGCGTGATTGTTAGCAATTATGAAAATGACAGTTTTACTAAGGGTGATATTAGAGCTTTTGATATTGATCTAAAAAAAGAACTTTATAATAAATCTAAGAAATTAAATTATGTTCTTCCATTGTTAGTTTGTGAAAAGGATGGTAAAAAAACATTTATCATTCCTTTATATGGAAAAGGATTATGGGGACCCATTTGGGGATATTTTGCACTTAGTGATGATTATAATAAAGTTGTTGGAGTAACTTTTGCTCATAAAGGAGAAACACCCGGATTAGGTGCTGAAATTGACACAAAAGCTTTTCAGAGACAGTTTATAGGGAAGGAGATATTTAATGACAAAGGAGATTTTACATCAATTAAAGTTGTTAAAGGCGGAATTGACCTGATTCCTGAAAATCTCAGAAAACATGGTGTTGATGCTATTTCGGGTGGCACTATTACAAGTAATGGCGTAAGTGATATGTTAAATAATTGTTTGGAAAATTATATACCTTATTTTAAAAAATCTATATAGTCAATGAATTCTGAAAAAATCGAAAGAGAACCGTTATTTTCCTTTAAGAACAGGAAATTATTATTAAATCCGTTAAACAAGGATAACCCAATCACAATACAGGTTTTAGGAATATGTTCGGCTTTGGCTGTTACTGCCAAATTAGAACCGGCTTTTGTTATGGCATTATCAGTGATAGTTGTTTTGACAATATCCAATGTAATAATCTCACTTTTAAGAAATGGTATTCCGCCACGTATAAGGATTATTGTTCAATTAGTTGTAATTGCATCGCTTGTAATACTTGTTGACCAGTTTTTAAAAGCGTTTGTTTTTGATGTCAGCAAGCAATTATCGGTTTTTGTAGGATTGATTATCACAAACTGTATTATTATGGGTAGGCTTGAGGCGTTTGCCATGGGCAACAAACCATGGCCTGCTTTTTTAGACGGACTGGGCAATGCTATCGGTTACGGCTGGATATTGATAGTGGTGGCGTTTTTCAGGGAATTGCTTGGCTCGGGAACAATTTGGGGATATCCGGTTTTTGATAAACTTGGATTATATGATGTAGGATATAAAAATAATGGTTTTATGATTTTGCCTCCTATGGCTCTTATAATCGTTGGAATAATTATCTGGATTCAAAGGTCAAGGAATAAGGATTTGATTGAAGAAAAGTAAGATACTTGATAATGTATACAAATAGAATTAAAAATCCGGTATCCAGTATCAAGTATCCAGTAGCACTATTATTAAAAGAAGAATAATAAAGAATTTAATTATGCAAGAAATAGTAAACATATTTGTCAAATCAATTTTTATTGATAATATGGTATTTGCCTATTTTTTAGGCATGTGTTCATATCTGGCGGTTTCCAAAACTGTCAAAACCTCTGTTGGTCTGGGTATTGCTGTAATTTTTGTTTTGGGTATTACCGTTCCGGTGAATTATCTGATAAATGATTATCTTTTATCAGCAGGTGCTCTTTCATGGTTAGGTAAGGGATTTGACGAAGTTAATTTAAGTTTTTTAAGCTACATAATGTTTATAGCTGTTATTGCATCAATGGTTCAGTTAGTTGAAATGGTTGTTGAAAAATTCACACCTGCACTATACTTTTCACTTGGAATTTTTCTTCCGTTAATCGCAGTAAACTGTGCGATTTTAGGAGGCTCATTATTTATGCAGGAAAGAGAATACCTATCTATCTGGCAAGCAACTTCATTCGGTTTGGGTTCTGGTGTGGGATGGTTGCTGGCAATAGTTGGAATTGCAGCCATTCGTGAAAAAATTCGTTATTCAAACGTTCCTGCTCCTCTTAGAGGATTAGGCATAACTTTTATTATTACAGGTTTGATGGGTATTGCTTTTATGAGCTTTTTGGGAATAAAATTGTAGAATGTTATATATCAATAAGAATCTTTAAAATCTTTTAAATAATTACAAAAATGATATTACTAAACATTAGCGTAGGATTAGTCATATTAATTAGCATAGTTGTTTTCCTTGTTGTTATATTGCTTTTGGTAATACTTTTACTTTATGCAAGGAAAAAACTGACTCCTCAGGGAAAGGTAAATCTTATCATCAATGAAGAAAAAGAATTTGAGGTTGATCCGGGATTTACCTTACTTGCAACCTTGTCTGATCAAAAAATATTTCTGCCTTCTGCATGCGGTGGCGCTGGAACGTGTGGTATGTGCAAATGCCAGATTCTTGAAGGCGGTGGGACTATACTTCCAACGGAGAAAGGTTTTTTTACAAGAAAGGAACAACAAAATAACTGGCGGTTGGGCTGCCAGGTAAAAGTCAGGGAAGATTTGAAAATTGGTATTCCTAAAGAAATCTTTGGTATTAAGAAATGGGAGTGCGAAGTTATCTCAAACAGGAATGTTGCAACTTTTATTAAAGAGTTTGTCGTTAAATTGCCTGAAGGTGAAACTATGGATTTCCAATCAGGTGGTTATATTCAGATTGATGTTCCAAAATGCGAAGTTGATTTTAAAGATATTGAGGTCGAAGAAGAATATCGCGAAGACTGGGATAAATTTAAAATGTGGGGTTTGAAAATGAGGAATCCCGAACCGATTTTCAGAGCATATTCAATGGCAAATCATCCTACCGAAGGAAATGTTATTATGTTGAACGTCCGTATTGCAACACCACCGTTTGACAATAAGAAAAAAGGATTTATGAAAGTTAACCCGGGTATTTGTTCATCTTATATATTCTCAAGAAAACCCGGCGATAAAGTAACAATTTCAGGTCCTTACGGTGAGTTCTTTATAAAAGATTCTGATAAAGAAATGATGTTTATAGGCGGTGGTGCTGGCATGGCACCTATGCGTTCTCATATTTTCCATTTATTCAATACCGAACATACAAAACGTAATGCAACATTTTGGTACGGAGGCAGGTCATTGCGTGAATTATTTTATATTGACCAGTTTGAAAAAATTGAAAAGAATAATCAAAACTTTAAATTTCACATCGGATTATCCGAACCTGTACCTGAAGACAACTGGAAAGGTTATACAGGATTTATCCATCAGGTAATTATTGATAATTATTTAAAAAACCATCCTGAACCTGAAGAAATTGAATATTATTTATGCGGACCTCCTTTAATGAACGATGCAGTTTTGAAAATGCTTGACGATTATGGTGTGCCTGATGAAATGATCGCCTTTGATGATTTTGGAGGCTAAAAAATTTAAGGATTTAAATAAAAGTAACTATTTAGTTTGTGAAAAATATTAATAAATTGAACTAATGTTAATTTTTTTGACGTTAAATATTAAAATGAAGTTTAATTGTCTCAGACGGAGACCTAAATAGATACAAATAAAAATTTACAAGTATGAATTTAATAAAAATTCTTGTTTTATTTATATTGCTTTTTTTTACCGGTAAAACTGTTTTGTCACAGGATATTATTTACGTTATTGACGGGAAAAGAATCTCTGCTAAAGTGATTGAAGTTAACCCAAAGGAAGTTGCATATAATGATTTTTATATTCCTAATGGTCCGGTATACAGAATAAGAAAAAACCAGATATTAAAAATTGTTTATCAAAACGGCAGAGAAGATGTATTTAATGGTGATATTGAATTAGAGAATGCTATTTATGGTAAGAATATTTTTACATATCATTTGTTTGATTTAATTTTCGGCGATTTTACTATTTCTTATGAAAGAATATCAAAAAACGGAAAAATAGGTTTTAAGATACCTGTATCTGTTGGTTATGGTGATGTTTATTCCTCAACTATAAAGAGTGTATTCTATTCAGGTTTTGGAATAAATATTTATCCTACCGGACAGGGTAAATGGAAATATTTTATGGGTCCGAATATTAGAGTTGGTATAGGTAGAGAAGATCATTATGAGTATGGATATTATCCATATTATTACCAAAGAGAATATCATTCCAATATTTTTTATTTTAAAATGCTTGTTGATAATGGAATTATTTACAGTCCAATAAAAAATTTCAGTATTTCGGTTTATATAAGTATAGGTGTAAAATACATTGATATCCCATCTTATAGTTATAAATTATCCAGTACTGCTCAATTTTCCCTCAATCTTAGCTACAGATTTTAGGTACTTAACTTTAAAAATCTTGACCAAATTTTACAAAATATTAAAACCTTTTATCCATTCATTAATTCTTATTTTCTTATTTGCATCCTGCAATACTTTTCAAATACCTATAAAAGTACATTTTACCGGCGAAACTCAGGGAACTTATTATGCCATCACCTATTATGAAAAGAATGGGAAAAACTATCAAAATGAAATTGACTCATTACTGAAAGCCTTTGATATGTCGGTCTCGCTTTGGATACCGAATTCTATAATTTCAAGAGTTAATAGTAATGATATGAGTGTTATTCCTGATGAGCATTTTATCTCAATTTTTAAGCTTTCGCAGGAAGTTTCAAGAAAAACCGGTGGTACATTTGATATAACAATCGGACCAATTGTGAATGCCTGGGGATTTGGTTCTACCTATAAGATAAAAATGGATAAAAATATTATTGATAGTTTGCTAACTTATGTAAATTATGAAATGGTAAGTTTGGAAGGAAATAAAATAAAAAAAGAAAATCCAAATATAAAATTTGATTTTAATGCGATTGCCCAAGGTTATTCTGTTGATCTGATCGGAAAATTTCTTGGATCAAAGGGAATAAAGAATTATTTAATTGATATTGGTGGCGAGGTTTTAGGACAAGGATCCAAACCAAATGAGCAGCCATGGATTGTTGGGATTCAGAGACCAACTGAGGATAAATATGGTGAGTGTGAAATTCAGTCAAAGGTTCAATTAGTTGATAAGGCTTTGGTTACATCAGGAAGTTATAGAAAATATTATGAAAAGGATGGAAGACGATATTCTCATACAATTAACCCGAAAACCGGTTATCCAATTACACATTCGCTTTTAAGCGTTTCCGTCTTAGCTGATGCTGCTGCAACTGCCGATGCTTATGCAACGGCTTTTATGGTGATGGGGTTGGATAAAGCTGTTCAGTTTTTAGCAGATAATAAAAATCTTGATGCTTTTTTTATTTATTCAGATGTTAATGGTGATTTGCAAACTTATGCTTCTGATGGGATAAATGAGATTTTGGTGGAATAGTTATACATCGAACGGGGTAAAATCCATACGGACAAGTTTGGACTTTTTATTCAGTCCTCAGTCCTCAGTCCTCAATCTTCAGTCTCAGCCTGTTAATCGCGGACTGCTTGCTTTTTATCAACTATCACTTAAGCTAATTTGTTTGTAGCTATGCTACTCTAAGTTATATGTTATTTTTCTTCCGTCTTCTGTTATCTGACTTCCTGCTTCTTCACTTTTATTATGGCAAGCATTACCTTTTTCTGTTCCTCCGCAAGTACAGCCAATTTTTTTACCTGTAGCAGGATCAACAGTACTGCATTGCTTTTTAAACTCACCTCCTTTTTTCACAAACATTTTAATAGCGATAGCTGCAAAGGCAATTCCAATAAAAATTACAGTTATTATTAAAATTTTCAGAAACATCTTTAAATTTTTTGCAAATATATGTATAACTTGCTAAGTTTATTAAATTTATTTTATTACATTTGTTTTATCTAATATTTTCAATATGCCTGTAAAATTTAGGATATTTATAAATATTATTATTCTGATTTTTTTATTGGATTTATTTTATAGTTGCTCAAAAAACAAAGTTGAAAAATCAGATGAAGACTGGTCTTTTGTAGTTTTCGGCGATCACAGGCAGGGCTATGGCGTTTATGGCAAACTTGTAAAATATATATCCAATTATGAGCCTGCACCAAAGTTTGCAGTTAGTTTAGGCGATATTATGCTGAGACCCGGCAATGAAGCAGAATGGTTGAATTTTTGGAGATATTCAAAACCGCTTACTGATAAAATGGCTTTGTTTATCGTAAGAGGCACTCATGAAGGTAACGACCCTGTATCAGAACAAATACTTCGTGAACAAGCAAATATACCGGGAGAAAATTTTTATTATTCTTACTGTTGTGAGGATGCTTATTTTATAATTCTTGATACAGAAATAAGAGGTCAAGAAAGGAGTATTGTAAATGAACAACTATTTTGGCTAACAAATAATCTTGATTCAGTTGCACAGAAATCAAATATTAAAAATGTTTTTATTTTTATGCATCACCCGGTTTTCACGCAGGGTAAATATCAGGATGTGCCTCTTATTAATAATGAAGAGCTTCATGAGCTTTTTTTGGGAAATAACAAGGTTAAAACTGTTTTTGCAGGACATGAGCATATGTTCAACAGATATGAGCGGGATGGAATAACTTATATCATTTCAGGCGGAGCTGGTGCCATACTTCATCATGGATATGGCGGCGATTATTATCATTTTGTAAAAGTATCTTTCTATCAGGAAGAAGAAAGAATAAACATAAAAACCATAGGGATTTTTAATGAAGTTATTGAAGAATTTGATTTATAAAATATTTTTTGTGTTGTGTCTGCTTGTGCAATTATCGCTTTCAGCACAAGATTTTACAGCACGTATAGGGATATATGACTTTACTGATGAAGCTGCTACAGAATTTTATGTGGTTGCACCAACGGTAATATTTGGTTATGATTGCCTGAAAATGTCGCGTTTAACATTAAATGTTTCTGCGGGTTTTTCATTTAATTCTTTTAAATATCAATCAAAGAAACATAATCTTTATATGGTACCATTGTTTGTGAGTATGCTGTACGAACTTACAAACCCTGAATCAAAAGTTCATCCCTATATTGGCGGAGGATTTAGCCTGCTTGGCAAAGCTGATAAAAATCAGACTTTAAAAACGGTTCATTATTCGTTTACTTATGGTTATCATGCAATTGGAGGTTTTTATATTGATTTAAAGAGAAAAATAGTCCTTACTTTTGATATGAGATATAATTTTCTTATCACACCTGCAATGGAAGAACTCAATCCGAGTGGTATTATTTCAACAGTTGGTATAAGGATTCCTGTTGGTTCGCAGCAATAAAAGAAACTAATCCATAATTCACGTTACTTTATTTCCAAATAAGTACTGCCTCCTGAATTCAGCGCAAACAATTGCTGTAGCGACTGAAGCATTCAGTGATTCTGGAGATTGAGTTTTACCGGTTGTTTTCGGAAAAGAGGGAATAGAAATTTTATCTGTAATAAAAGGTAATAACTTACCTGATATACCTTTTGATTCATTTCCTATCAGGATAATTCCGTTTTTACTTAAATTTTTATTGTAAATATTTTTACCCTTGAGCAAAGTTCCATAAACTTTAATTTGCTTGGGTTTTCCGGCTAATACTCTTTCCGGATTCTTATAAAGAACAGAAACTCTTGTAATTGAACCCATTGTTGCTTGTACAACTTTCGGATTATAAATATCAACGCAGTTTTCAGAGCATATTATATGTTTAATCCCAAACCAGTCGGCTGTGCGGATAATATTACCTAAGTTGCCGGGATTCTGAATTTCTTCAAGTATTAAAATCAAGTTGGAAAAAATATTATCAGGAATTATTTCCGGCTTTGGAATTTTTACAACTGTTAGAGCATTATTGGGTGTGGATAAAGAACTAATTCTTTCCAGCTCTTTACTGCTTATCTGAGTAACATTAACTTTGCTGGTTTTCAGTAATTGCTCATTTTGTTCTATCCATTCGGCAAAGGCATAAATATTCGAAATCTCAAATCTGCTTTTCAGAAGTTCAATAACCAGTTTATCACCTTCAGCAACAAACTCATGGAAAAGCTTCCTGAATTTGCTTAATTTTAAGGAGTTGATATATTTTATTTGGTTATTCTGCAAAGACTTCAAATTTAATATCTACCATTATTTCTTTATGCAAATTGATTTTAGCGGTGTAAGTTCCAAGTTCTTTAATTGATTCGCCGTCAACAATAATTTTCTTTCTGTCAATATCAAATTTGAATTGGTCTTTTATAGCATTAGCAATCTGAATAGCATTTACCGAACCGAAAATTTTACCTGATGTACCGGCTTTAGCACCAATTTTAACGTTAATATTTTCAATAGCTTTGGCGAGGGTCTCGGCTTCTTTCCTTATTTTTTCTTCCTTATAAGATTTTTGCTTTAAAACTTCTGCTTGTATCTTTTTATTTGGCTCTGTTGCTAAAATTGCCAATCCTTTTGGAATTAAATAATTTCGTGCATAGCCGTTCTTAACCTTTATTAAGTCGTTTGTATAACCTAAATTTGGTATATCTTGTTTTAATATTATTTCCATGATTCAACCTCCTTATTTTAATAAATCTGCAACATAAGGCATTAGTGCCAAATGGCGTGCTCTTTTAACTGCCTGGGCAACTTTTTTTTGATATTTTGTTGATGTTCCGGTAATCCGGCGTGGTAAAATTTTACCCTGCTCGTTTACAAATTTCATCAAAAAATTCGGATCTTTATAATCAATATATTTTATTCCGCTTTTTTTGAAACGGCAATATTTTTTCCTTTTTGTGTCAACTGCTATTGGAGTTAAATATTTAATTTCTGAATTTGCTTGTGCCATTTTTATTATTTTTTTAAGTTTTGAAATAGTTTTATACTTCTGTTTTTTGTTTTTCTTCTTTTGCCTTTTGACGTTTCTTTTCGTTATAGGCAATAGCGTGTTTATCTAATAAAACGGTAAGAAAACGCAAAATACGTTCATCGCGTTTAAACTCTACTTCAAGTTTAGAGATTAAACTTCCTTCGGTTTTATATTCAAAGACGTGATAAAAGCCTGTTGATCTTTTTTTGATAGGATAAGCAAGCTTGCGTAATCCCCAGTTATCTTCAAGGATTATTTCAGCTCCATTGTCTTTCAGAAATTCCTGATACTTTTTTACCGCTTCCTTCATCTGTTCTTCAGACAAAACGGGAGTTAAAATGAAAACGGTTTCATACTGATTCATAATTTTTTTAATTTTTAGTTTTTAATTTTTTTCAAGGAGTGCAAAATTATAATAAATATTCAAATCTGCAAATGAAAAAAATAAATTTTTGAAACGATGGATTGTCCCAAACATTTGAAGATAAAATTTATTTTTTATATTCTAACCTCAAAACCCAATTCCTATCCTGAATTCAGGAATAATTTTTCCGCCTTTCTGGTATTTTGTAACTAAATCAATACGTATGATCTTGAATATATGTTCCAGTCCGGCAAATAATTCAGTGTATTCTTTTTTATCTTCTGTGTAAAGAAAATTAATGCCAGCCAAAGCCTGCATCCTCGATTTTCTTAGAAAAGGAAATTTATTAATTATCCATCCGTTAAAATGATGTTCGTAATTTATAGCGACATAATATTTATTTGTGCTATTTGAATAATAATCTAATGCATGAAAGGCAACTCTTGAACCCTCCGAATAATTTGTGCCGGATGAGCCAATCATTAATGTTGAACTTCCTTGAGGTAAAAAGATAGTTTGGTTACCTGTAAAATGTTTAAAATCCATGAAATACATCTTATCCGTATTGAAGAAACCTCCGGTTAAAACAGCAATCTGTGAAACTCCGAAATTTTTCAAACTGAAATTTTTATACACTTCGACCTGCCATTGATCAAAATCAACATCGCTACCCATTGCATAAATTCCCTTTTTGTAATTAAGTCTGATAACAGGGAATTTTGTTCCGTAAACTTCTTTCCTGTTTGGATATTTGGCATATTTCTGTCCGAATTTAATTTCCAAACCAAGATTAATAATAAAAGCGTTGTTCGTTTTAAAAGCCGGTTCATCATTAATTTTATCAATAGGATTGTTGGATGTAAATTCCTTGTCGGGATAATTAAAAACCGTAAAATCGGAATGGTTTACCAAAGCCGATCTTCTGGCATATTCAAATGAAGCCGAAAAGTTTAATCCATTTACTATTTCGCTACCAAAGCCTGCCTGCAGATATTCTTTCTGATAAAATTTTGCAAAATTATCTTTCAGGAAAATTGTATAAACAGTATTAATTAATTCAGAAATCGGTTTTTGACTGTTATACTGAAAACTGTTTTTTCCGCCTCTAAGAAATACATGCCTCCTTTTCAAATTATCGAACCTGTAATATCCTGAAAGCCCATAATAAAAATTATTATTCGTAAAACTGTATTTCAGAGAAGAACTAATATTAAAAGACCCGTAATCTTCGTACGATTTTCTAAAATAAGGTTTTATATTTAATACAAAGCCTTCAACCGTATTATAAAGCAGCACAGCATTTACTAATGAATTAACTCCATAAGCTGTTTTCTTAAAAGAATTATAATATGAATATCCGCCCCATAACAGGTTTAGAGGTTTGAATTTATTATCTGTTTTATTAACCGAATCTCGGTATGCTTTCGATTCGCGGATAACCATAAGGCTGTCGCCTTCATGATAATTATTTATTTCTTCTTCAGTAAGAACAGTTTGTCGGCTTTCGATCCAATAAACCGAATCTCTTTTAGTGCTTTCTTCGGTTACTGTAAACACCTCATTACTAAAAAAGTTGTCAGAAAAATCACAATTGACCATGTAATCGGTAAAAAAACCGATAAAATTTGTTGTCGCCCTAAAACCAAACACTTTAAAATACATAATAATATGTAAAGACAAAGGCATACGAACAGAATCATTAACCGGCACATATACCTGCCTGACAAAAACACTATCGGTCATTTCTATTTGCGAATCGCGTGTTATTGTAAGGTCAAGGCTATGAATGCTCCATTCTTTATCAACAATGTAAATACAACCTCTGAAAATATTATCGGATTTTCGTTTCGGGATAACTTGAATCTTATGAATAAGTTCGTTATTATCAACGAATGAATCAATAAGTTTATATTTGTAATAAAATAATGCATTACCTGCAATCGGCGACACGAAAGACCTTTCTGAAAAACCAATAGGGATCAGATTTTTGTAAAAACTCAATAAAAGAATTTCAGCGCGGTTAAAGCTGTAGCCCGTTTCTGTACCCGCAACTTTTGAGGCTATCATTTCTTCTTTTTGTTTACCGGGTTTTTGAAAATAATAACGACTAACCGATTCGGTAAGATATATCAATCCCAGATCGGTTGAGTCGGGCATTTCATCTTTTGGTATTAAAATAAATTTCTCCGGAATTTCATCTAAGGTAACATTGCTTTTCATATACATCTTGGCCGAGTATGACTTTACGAGGTTAAGATGATATTTTCGTTTTTTAATTGCTTTGCGGATGATCGGATAAGCAGGATCTTCCATGTTGGCCGAAATAATGACCTCTTGTAATAATATCTGTTCGGGTTTCATTTTTACATGAAGGGGTGATGGGTTTTCACCGGAAGAAATATTGAACTTCACTTTTTTATAACCAACATATTGAAATACTAAAACTATAAGCTGGTTATCATCAACATTGATATTAAAGTTACCTTCAAAATTCGACATGGTACCAAAAGTAGTACCTTCAACATAAATATTTACAAAAGGAAGCGGGTTGCCATTATTATCAATAACATTGCCCATTATAGTTTTTTTTGAATCTACAGAAGGCTGAGCATCAAGATAATTAAATGTAAAAACTGTTAATAAAAAACACACAATATATATTTTCATAAGAGTATAATTTCCTCACAAATAAATTCAGATGCTTTTCCATCGCCGAAAATTGGTGGGAATAAAATTTTATTGGATTTTTTGAAATATTCATAAGCGCTTAATATCTTTGTTTCATCTGCATCTGCAACAATAGCTGCTTTGTTATCAACTATTTCTTTCCATTCGGTTTCAGAACGCATGATAATGCAGGGCTTATGAAAAAAATAGGCTTCTTTTTGAACACCACCCGAATCCGTAAAAACCATTTCAGTATTTTTTTCAAGTACAATCATATCAAGAAATGAAACCGGTGTTATAATTTTTATTAACGGGTTGTTTTTAATTGCCTGATAAAGTTCTGAGCTTAGATTATTTTTTAATAATTTGGATGTTCTTGGATGAATAGGTAAAACAATGTTGATATTTTGGCTTTCTGCAATATTTTTTAATGCTGAAAAAATTGCATTTAATCGTTCAGGATTGTCTGTGTTATTATCGCGATGAATAGTTATAAGAATAAATTTTCCGGGTGATAAATTTAATTGTTTCAGTATATCTGATTTTTTTTCAGCGATCTCTGAAAAATAAATACTATTATCAAGCATCACATCACCGCAATGATAAATTCCCGGGTTATCAATATTGTAAGGTGGTTTTGTGTCGGGGTCAAAACCTTCACGGATTAAATTATTAAATCCTGTAAGAGTGGGGGAGAACAGAAGTGTAGAAGCATGGTCGCATACGATACGGTTGATTTCTTCAGGCATTTTTTTGTTGAACGAACGCAAGCCTGCTTCAATATGAAAAACCGGGATATGGATCTTTGCTGCTGCAACTGCACCTGCAAGTGTGGAATTTGTATCACCGTAAAGGATGATTGAATGGGGTTTTTCATTTAGCAGAATTTTTTCAATTCCTTCAATCATCATTGCAGTTTGTTTGCCATGACTTGCAGAACCGATGTTTAAATTATAATCGGGTTTAGGAATTTCAAGTTCGTCAAAAAATATTTTTGACATGTTTATGTCATAGTGTTGTCCTGTATGAACAATAATTTCGCTGATTTTGTCGGAGAATTTATTTCTGATCGCCCTGCTTATTGCTGCAGCTTTAATTATTTGCGGACGTGCACCGATTATTGTTATTATCTTAATCATAAAGAATTAGTAATTACTCATTTCCATTTTATAATAATATTTTTTGAACTGATTGGTATTATAGCATATTTTCATCAGCAAAGCTATAATATTTTTCATCACCAATAATTAAATGGTCAAGAACACTGATGTCAAGCAATTTTCCTGCATCAACGAGTTTTTTTGTAAGTTTTAAATCAGAGTCGCTTGGTTGTATGTTTCCCGATGGATGATTATGACTGAGAATTATTGAGGAGGCATTATTTTCCAGAGCAAACTTAAATATTTTTTTCGGGTCAGCTACCGTACCTGAAATACCACCTTCGCTGATGTTGATCTTTTTGATAATTTTGTTAGCCTTGTTTAAAAGTAACATCCAGAATTCTTCGTATTGTGAGTCAGATAAAATACCTTGAAATACTTCAAAGGCATCGCGACTGCTTGTTATTTTTTCTTTTTCAAGAACTTCTTCACTTCTTCTGCGTTTGCCGAGTTCAAGAGCAGCAATTATACTTATTGCCTTTGCCTGGCCTATTCCTCTGAACTTCATCAGGTTGGTTACCGAAAGTTTTGAGAGCTCTATAAGGTTATCTTTTGAAGAATTTAAGATTTTTTTTGCAAGATCAACTGCAGATAATTCTCTGCTGCCCGAGCTAAGAAGAATAGCAATTAGTTCGGCATTACTCAATGAATGTTTGCCTTTTATTAAAAGTTTTTCTCTTGGACGGTCATCTTCAGCCCAGTTTTTTATTGTTGTTTTTTCTTTGTATTCGGTCATAAGCACCGGAGTTTATATCAGATTACTTTGATTTATTTGCTAGAAAAGTAAGGGTATGTGTTGTAAATTTTGCCGGATACTGGTACATCACACCATGTCCACCACCGGGAATCTGTATCAGCGAGGCACCTGAAATAGAATCAATCATGATGAGTGAGTTTTTACTGGGAGTACAGATGTCCTGATTTCCTGTAATCAGAAGTGTCTGGTGTTTTAATTCTTTCAACCGGTTTGCTGTTCCACCTCCGGGAGCAAACCATGATTGTATTGCTTGCCACTGGCGGGCTATAATCTCCGGATACTTAGGTTCCTGTGGAATCGGAAAATAGTTCCACCAGTCTGGATGAGACTGCAACCATTCAGATGGGAAAAGAACAGACAAGAGTTCTTCCAATGAAGCATCAGGATTGTTCAGAATGGTTTCAACAGAATCAGCAGGTTGAATGGTGATGCTATCACCACAATCAGCTCCGTACAGTATGACCTTATCTATCCGGTCAGGGTGATCGAGTGTTAACAATTGAGCTACATAAGTCCCCATTGACCAACCTAAAATATGAGCTTTTGGTATTCCCAGAAAATCCATGAGCCGGCGTGTGTCTTCTGTAAACAGTTTCATGGAAAACGTTGAGGTATCTGTCAGAATAGTGGATAGTCCCATGCCACGGTAATCATACAGAATTACCTGGTACTGTTGGGCTAAGTTTTCAACGACATCTGGCGCCCAAAGGTCCATAGTGCCGCTGTATCCCATGCATAGGATCAGCGGGTAACCCTCACCCACAACCATGTAAGCAATCCGGATATCCCCAAGGTTTGCATAAAGTGTATCCGCCCCTTCAGGTTTAAGGGATTGATAATCAATATGAGATTTATTACATGAATAAAAAATCAGCGAGATTACAAGAAAAAAACCGGTCAATTGCAGAATAGTTTTCAGCGTAATGGATGTTTTATGTTAATTTTAAAACAGTCTATTAATGTTTTTATAATGAACTAACTTGCTTAGTCAATTTTGATTTTAAGTTTCCTGCTTTGTTTTTGTGGATTATTGATTTTTTTACTAATTTGTCAATCATTGAACAAATTTCAGGGAGTTTTTCAGTGGCTTCTTTTTTATCTTTTATTGTTCTGAAATTTTTTAATGCATTACGCATGGTTTTTGCATGAAACCTGTTGCGTAATCTTCTCTCATAGCTTGATCTTATTCTTTTTATTGCGGATTTATGATTTGCCATATTTATTCAGATGTTTATTTATTTTCTTGATTTTTCGGGGTGCAAAATTAATTAAATATCTGATATAAAAAAACTATCATTTAAAATATTTATGATTAGATAAAAATTTTCACATCCCATATTCCCGGTTTTACTATTTCAAATTCCAGGATATATTCATATATTTGAGTATTTAATTTATTTGGTGCAGAGAATTTTATACTTCCTTTGAATGGAAATTCAACATTTTCAAACCCGAAAATACTACCGAGATATATGTCATTTCCACTGTCATATAATAATCTTAAGTTATTAACTCCCATTCGTGTACCCATCCGGCTAATTATAACATAGATTGTGTTTCCTTCATCTAATTTTTTTAAAAAAGATATCCTGTCAATATTTCTTTTATCAAAAACGCGGTAATTTATTTCACGGCGGTTTTTCCCAATATACCTGCCTTCTTTCCAATATCCTTCCAATGTACTGTCTTGGTCATTAATAAAAAATACAAATTTTCCGAATCCTTCCTTTTTACCTTTTTTCCAATACCCTTCATAATAACTGCCGTTTTCCCAGGTATATTTTCCTTTTCCGCTGGGATAACCTTTTTTGAAATTTCCCTTATAGGTGTCTATGCCTTCAGCTAATCCCTGTCCATGAGCAAATCCCTTTTTACATTCACCTTTATAGATGTCTGAAATTGCAGGCACTAATACTTTACATGTTGTTTCCTGTGAAAATACCGAATATGTTTGTGAAATGATCAATGCTACAACAAGAGCATAGTTAAAAAGATGTTGTGATAAATTAATTTTCATGTGTTTATATTT
>CAZREZ010000025.1:0-16280 GCA_964599115.1 uncultured Bacteroidales bacterium | reverse complement strand
CAACAACTTCATTATTTGTACTACTATTTATTTGTAAATAAACAGGTAAATCAATACAGACTTTTTGTGCATTAATATCATTTACCAGTTCCGAATAAATTTCAAATGAAGTTTTTTTATTATTCTTCCGATCTTTATCTTTTATTATTTCTATTAATGGAAATATTTTTCCCCCAAAGTCTGACTCTTTCAAAACAATTATTTCTTGTTGCCTAGAACGAAATATTGGCATGTATTTTAAATCGGTTATCATAATTGTGTGATTTTTAATGTTTTTAGTTTATCAATTTCTTCCTTCTCAAAGCTTGTATCTTGTTCATAAAATGTAATATTATCAATATATTTTTCTAAAAAATAGTTATACTCGATCGCAAGCCATTTGAATTTGACATGGATATTTTCTTCTTGCTGAGACTGTTGTAATGCTTTTTTGATTACATTTTTATACTCGGAAAAGAAACCTGTTTTATCATCAGTTTTGATAACATTATAAAAAGGATTTATATGGTTAATCTCGCGACTTGATTTTAAAAAGTTTTCTTTATTAAAAGCGTCCTGATCATTCAAACCAAAACCATTTAGGAATTGTACAAACTTATTGGAAATTATGATTCTTGGGTAAATGGCTTGTGTGCTTTCCATTAGATAGGCGTTTGCCAATGGAACGCCAAAAGCAATGTCTTCTTCATCTAACATCCAACCAAAATCAATACCTCCTCTTATAAAATAACCCATTTCAGAGAAACGTTTAAACAGATTGCTTACTGTAAAAAGTATTTCAACTGCTAAAGATTTATCATTAAAAGGATCAATGGTAATAACAGATGTTATCACTAAAAAGATAATAATTGCAATTAAATTTATCCATTAACCCAATAACATTTTTGAAAACTCTGACAAAATCATTGGCCTTTTGTGAAATATACTTATAAGAATTGTTATTTTCATCCACATATGACATTGCTTCAACCTCAAACTCATAAAGTTTATTTTTAAAGCCTAATACGTCAAGGAAGACAACAATTCGCTGCTGATATTTTAGTTCAATATTTTGCAATTTTTTCTAAATGATATTTGTTATTCTTTTTAGGATATTTAGATAATAAAAATTCAATATAATCTTAAATTTGCTTTTGTATTTGCTTTGGTAAATTCTCAAAATATGATATAGAACTTGTAATTTCCATAATTATTAAATTTCCACAAAGTTAATCATTTTTAAAAAATTATATTTTCAGAAAGCACCCTGATTCAATTAACTCGTTTTTCCCATCTTGATACAGGGCATAATCAAAACCTTTATTAATGCTGTAAGCCCCGATTTCACCTGATTTGTTTACTGCTATATAACCTACCTGGAATTTTTTGTAACCCTTTTGTTTGTCGGTGATTCTTTTAATTGCTTCTTCGCATGCCTGCTGCGGAGTTTTTCCACTACGCATTAATTCCACAATAAGAAAAGTTCCCAATGTTTTCATTACCAGTTCGCCAACTCCGGTAGCAACTGCTCCTCCAACTTCATTATCAACGTACATACCTGCACCGATAATCGGCGAATCACCCACCCTGCCATGCATTTTATATGCCAGACCGCTGGTTGTGCAGGCACCTGAAATATCTCCGAAATTATCAATAGCCAGCATACCAATTGTATCGTGGTTTTCAACGTTTATTATCGGCTCATATTTTGATTTTATTTTCCATTTTTCCCATTTAACTTTGGCTTTTTCTGTAAGTAAATCTTCTTTTTTAAATCCGTTTATAAGGGCAAATTGTAAAGCACCTTTTCCGGAAAGCATAACATGAGGAGTTTTTTCCATAACCAATCGTGCCACAGAGATTGGATGTTTAATATTTTGCAGAAAAGCTACTGAGCCACAATCACCGTCTTTGTTCATAATACATGCATCAAGAGTTACATTTCCGTCCCTGTCGGGATTACCACCATAGCCAACGCTGGAAACTTCCGGGTCGGCTTCTGAAACCCGAACACCCTGTTCAACAGCATCCAATGAAGAACCTCCTTTTTTCAAAACTTTCCATGCAGCTTTATTAGCAGCTAATCCGTGTTGCCATGTTGAAACAACCAATGGTGTGTGGTCGTTATTTTTAATGCCTGGGAAATGTAATTTTCGTAATGTTTCCGCTTTTAGCGATGAAGACAACAAAAGCCCCATTGAAGCAAGTGCAGAACCTGATAAAAATTTCCTTCTGTTTATCATGTTTTTGTTTTTATTGTGAATATATTTTTTCAAAAATACGGTAAAATTCAGTTAATCATTCATTTTATTTTTTTACGTTTTCACACAGCCTCTTAAGGTCGGGGAAAGTCATTATTCCACTAAACACAAAACATCAAACGTCAAACATTTACCCTGTGAAATGCAAAGCAATTCCGACTTGTCGGAATTATTTCACAAGGTGAACATCAAACTTTATTCTATACCCTTTCCATCCATAATAAGCCAAATACACATAACAGAATATCGGGACGAAGAATGAATAATGATAACCATCTAAAGCATCGGCAACTGCTCCTTGTATTAAAGGAATAACAGCACCTCCCAAAATCATCATTACCAGTAAAGATGATCCTTGAGCTGTATATTTTCCGAGGTCTTTAATGGCAAGGGTGAAGATGTTCGACCACATAATCGAATTAAATAATCCTATACCCAATATTGTCCATAAGGCAATTTTTCCATTTGTAAAAAGCGTTGTGCCAAGTAAAGCAATTACAACTATTGCAAATACCATTAGGGTTCTTCCGGGCAGGGACCTTCCAAATTTAAATGCTACTAAATTTAATACAAGGAATATCAGGAAAGGGGCAATATTCATAAATCCAAAGCTAAATCCACTTTCTATATAAACAGCAAAATAAATTATAAAAAATGTAGCTATTGAAGTAAAAATCATGCCAATAGTTTTTATGGAATTGCTTTTGTCGCTCAAAGAGATAGCACCTAAAAAACGACCGATCATGGCCCCGCCCCAATAAAAGGCAAGGTATGATTTTGCCTCCATCTCATTAAAGCCAACCAACTCGTTCATGTAGTTGATTAATACACTGCCGATACTTACTTCACCCCCGACATACATAAAAATTGCCACCATGCCTAAAACCAAATGCCTGTATTTTAAAGCTCCTGCACCTTTCTCAATAGTAGAGCTGCTTGTAAATTTTGGCAGGCGGGTTATTTTGATTATTACAGCAAGGAGGATAAATATTCCGGCAAATATTAAATAAGGTAATTGAACTCCAAGTGCCGAGATTGCTTCTCCCGAACCTAAGGTTATAGTGTTTCCCAATTTATCCAGTAGAGGTTTTCCCCAGGTTGCGAAGTAATGGAAAACCAAATATCCTCCCACAATAGGAGCTATTGTTGTACCGAAAGAATTAAATGCCTGTGATAAATTCAGGCGGCTTGAAGCAGTGTTAGGTTTGCCAAGAAGTGCTACATATGGATTTGCAGCAATTTGCAATATGGTAAATCCAAGGGCTAAAACGAATAAAGCTGTAAGAAAAAGTCCGTAGGATTTAACAGCGGCCGCAGGATAAAATAATATACAACCTAATGCAGATAATAATAATCCCAAAAGTATCCCGTTTTTATATCCGATTTTTGAAATAGGATCACCCTTTTTTGATGAGATCCAAAAATAAATTAGCGAACCGATAAAATATGCCCCGAAAAATGAAAACTGTATAAGCATTGACTGTGTTCGTGTCAAGTCAAACATTTTTTTCAAAAAAGGAATTAAAATGTCGTTCATGCAAGTAATAAATCCCCACATGAAAAACAATCCCGTTACAACTATCAATGCAGAAGTATGTTTCTTTTCTGTTTTTGGAAAATTGTTCATTATTTAAAGATTAAAAAGTTAGCTAATTTAAGAATTATTTTTAATTGTAAATTTGCAAACATGATTTATCCCAAAAATTTTGAACAAAAAATCGGGTTTGATATTATCAGACAAATGCTGAAAGATAATTGTCTGAGCTCGCTTGGCGAAAAGTTCGTTGAAAAAATATATTTTTCAAACAATTTTGAACTTATCAAAAAGCTTATTTGTCAGGTTGAGGAATTCAGGCAGATACTTATGTTTGAAGACGGATTTCCCATACAGGACTATTATGACCTTATTCCGGAATTAAACAGGATAAAAATCAAAGGAACTATCATTGACCTTGAAAAACTTTTTAATTTAAAATCATCATTAAATACAATATTTCAATGTCTGATATTTTTTAAAAAAACTGAAAGTGAAAAATATCCTTTTCTGAACGAACTTTCAAAAGATGTGATTATTGAAAAACAATTATTGCAGCGTGTTGACAAGATAATTGATGACAAAGGAAAAATAAAAGATAATGCATCACAAAAGCTGAAAGAGATAAGGAATGAACTTATCAGGAAACAATCTTTTATAGATAAAAAGATCAGTCAAACATTATCTGTTTCCAAAAAAGCCGGCTGGACTTCCAGAGATGTTGAAGCAACAGTTAGAAACGGCAGACTTGTAATTCCTGTTTTGGTTGCCAATAAACGAAAAATCAAGGGTTTCATACATGACGAATCAGCAACAGGACAAACGGTTTTTATTGAACCGGCAGATATTTTTGACATAAATAATGAAATCCGTGAACTTGAAAATGCAGAGAAAAGGGAAATTTTTAAAATCCTTACTGAATTTACAAACTATCTTCGCCCACAGATTGAAGATTTAAAAAATGCTTTTAGATATCTTGGATTGCTGGATTTTATTCGGGCTAAGGCAAAATTTGCAATCAGCATTGAAGCTGTAAAACCTGTAATTATTAATGAGCCCCTGATTGACTGGAAAAAGACAAAGCATCCGTTGCTTTATTTATCTCACAAAAATCAAAACAAATTAATTGAACCTTTAGACATAAATTTGGATAAGAAAAGCAGAATTTTAATAATTTCCGGACCAAATGCCGGGGGGAAATCGGTATGTCTGAAAACTGTAGGATTGATCCAATATATGCTACAATCGGGTTTGCTTGTACCTTTGAAAGAAGACTCAGAACTTGGCATATTTGAAAAAATCTTTATAGATATCGGCGATGAACAATCACTTGAAAAAGACCTGAGCACTTACACTTCGCATTTATTGAATTTAAAATATTTTGTTTTAAATGCTGATGAAGAATCTCTTATACTGATTGATGAATTTGGCACCGGAACAGAGCCGCAGCTTGGAGGAGCCATTGCTGAAGCTGTTTTAGAAAAGATCAATGAGAAAAAGGCATTTGGCGTTATCACAACTCATTATTCAAATTTAAAATTATTTGCTGATAAAACCAGTGGGATAATTAACGGTGCCATGCTTTTTGATTCAAAAAATATGCAGCCGCTTTATGAGCTGAAAACCGGGAAACCAGGTAGTTCTTTTGCTTTTGAGATTGCCAGAAAAATTGGTTTTCCTAAAATCATTCTTAAAAATGCAGCAAAAAAAACGGGTAAAAAACAATTGGATTTTGACAAACAATTGCAACAACTGGAGGTTGAAAAACGTGAAATTGATAAAAAACAAACAGGATTAAAAGTTGCTGATGAATTCCTTAGCGAAATAATTAATAAATATGAAAATCTGGTTAAAAAAATTGAAAGCACAAAAGAAAGTATTATCAGCAGGGCAAAAGAAGAAGCAATGGAAATTCTTGACGGTTCTAATAAATTAATTGAAAATACAATCAGGGAAATACGGGAAATTCAGGCGGAAAAAGAAAAAACAAAAAATCTAAGAAAAAAGCTTAAGGAACACAAAGAAAAAATCATCAGAA
Organism: uncultured Bacteroidales bacterium; assembly: GCA_964599115.1. Taxonomy (GTDB): domain Bacteria; phylum Bacteroidota; class Bacteroidia; order Bacteroidales; family JADFUO01; genus JADFUO01. The sequence goes on along the minus strand of CAZREZ010000025.1, from coordinate 10,468 downwards.
AAAAGTCTGTTGAACAATTAGAACCTTTACTTGAAAAGAAAAAAATTAAAGCTGTTCCCAAAGTTGTTGATACTTCTATTAATGTTGGAGATTTTGTAAAAATTGCCGATCAGGATACTGTTGGCGAAGTAATTGAAATATCAGATGAAGATGTTTTAATTACATTTAATACAGTAAAATTCAGAACCCCAATCAACAAATTAAAAAAAGTATCCGGTAAAGAAAAAGTTAAAATTTCGCAAAGCTCATACAGCAATATTATTAGTGATAAAATTGCTGATTTTAAATTATCAATAGATGTCAGAGGGAAAAGAGCAGAAGAAGCAATTTCAATTGTAAGGCAATATGTTGATGAAGCAATTTTGCTAAACATGAAGGAAGTTAGCATTTTACATGGTAAGGGAGACGGTATTTTGCGTGATGTGATCCGGGAATACCTTTCAACAGTTCAGGAAATTAAACAATACAAAGACCAGCATATTGAAAGAGGCGGTCATGGAATTACAGTTGTAATGTTCAGGTAAAAAGGGTTGCCAACCTTTTTTCAGGTTGGTAATCCTGACACAAATAAATAATTTATTGCAAAATAAATAATATACTATTTTTTTTAATAATATATTAAATGTTTTGTATCTTTGCAATTAGTTTAAATGAATAAAAAATACTTATTAATTTACTAAATGAGAAAAAAAATTTATTCTGTAATAACTGGTACAGGTAGCTATATTCCTACAAAGCGAGTTCCTAATAAGGATTTTCTTGATAGTGAATTTTATAATCCGGATGGAATTAAATTCAAGGAATCAAATGAAGAAATTATCAGTAAGTTTGAAAAAATTACAGGTATTTTAGAAAGAAGACATATTACGGATAATCTTGTTGTTTCCGATATTGCTTATTTTGCTGCTAAAGATGCTATAAAATCATCAAAAATTGACAAGGAAAAATTAGATTATATAATTGTTGCTCAAAATTTCGGAGATGTAAAAGTAAATAATAAAAGGTCTGATTATGTTCCAAGTATTTCTGCAAGAGTAAAGCATAAATTAGACATAAAGAATCCATATACTATTGCTTTTGATCTACCTTTTGGCTGCCCCGGATGGTTGCAGGGAGTGATAATGTCTAATAGTTATATTAAATCCGGTAATGCAAAAAAAATCCTTATTATCGGTGCTGAAACCCTTTCCAGAATATCAGACCCACACGACAGGGACAGCATGATTTATTCTGATGGAGCCGGAGCTGTAATTCTTGAGGCAACTTCAAGTAAAGAACCCGTAGGAATTCTATCCGATACTTCAAGGTCGGATACAGTGATTTATTCAAAGTTGATGTGGATGAATAAGTCTTATAACCCTGATTATAAAGGTGATGAAATATTTCTTAAAATGAATGGTCGTAAATTGTATGAGTATGCCATATCAACAGTTCCGCAGGTTGTGAAAGACACAATTGAAAAAGCAGGACTGATGCTTAACAATATAAAGAAAGTGCTGATACACCAGGCAAATGAAAAATTGGATGTGGAGATCCTAAACCGTTTATTTAAATTATATGGAAAAACCAAAGTTCTTTTAGATGTTATGCCTATGACGATTTCATTTCTTGGAAACAGTTCGGTAGCAACTATACCTACCTTAATTGATCTGCTGTTTAATGGAAAGCTTAAAAATCATAAGCTGTTAAAAGGTGAATATGTAGTATTTGCCTCAGTAGGAGCAGGTATGAATATTAATTCTTTAGTTTATCGGATGCCTTAAATAGTGTTTATCCATAATGTCCGATTTCTTCGTTACGCTTGTCTTGAAAATCAGTCATCCGTACGGACTCCTTTCAGTCGTAAGGATGAGGTTGAGATTGTTTTTAATTCCAATCAAACAAAATAAGGTTACTAACCTAAGAGAAGGTTAGCAACCTTGACAAATGGATTAGCAACCTTGATATTAATGAAATGCTTCAATTCCTGTAATATCTTCTCCGGTTATCAGCAGGTGAATATCGTGAGTACCTTCGTAAGTGATTACCGATTCAAGATTCATTATATGCCTCATTATTGGGAAATCGCCTGTAATACCCATTGCTCCGAGTATCTGCCGTGATTCCCTTGCGACATCAAGAGCCATTTTTACATTATTTCGTTTTGCCATAGAGATTTGTGCCGGAGTAGCACTGTTATCATTGCGAAGTATGCCAAGCCGCCACATAAGCAGTTGTGCTTTGGTGATCTCTGTAAGCATCTCTGCCAGTTTTTTCTGAGTAAGCTGAAAAGCAGCAATAGGTTTTTTGAATTGATAACGTTCTTTAGCATATCTTAAAGCCGTATCATAGCAATCCATTGCAGCACCGACAGCTCCCCATGCTATACCATATCTTGCAGAATTAAGACACATCAACGGACCTTTTAAACCTTTAATATCGTGTAGAATATTTTCTTTGGGAATTTTAACATCTTCAAAAACCAGCTCTCCTGTCACGGAAGCCCTCAAAGACCATTTATGAAATGTTTCGGGAGCTGTAAAACCTTCCATTTCTTTTTCTACAATTAAACCTTTTATTACACCTTTTTCATCCTTTGCCCAAACAACGGCAATATCGCATATTGATGCATTGGTGATCCACATTTTTGCTCCATTCAAAAGGTAATGGTCGCCTTTATCCTTAATTTTAGTTTTCATTCCCGAAGGATCAGAGCCATGATTGGGTTCTGTTAAGCCAAATGCACCGATAATTTCTCCTGAAGCAAGACGTGGAAGGTATTTCTTTCTCTGCTCTTCATTTCCAAATTTATAAATAGGATACATTACAAGTGATGTTTGTACAGATGCCGCTGACCTAATTCCCGAGTCGCCTCTTTCCAACTCGGTCATAATCAAACCATAGGATATATGATCAAGTCCTGCACATCCGTATTTCTCAGGAAGAAAGGGCCCAAAAATCCCAAGCTCTCCCATCTCTTTGATTAAATGTAAAGGAAACCTGTGTTCCTGATTTGCGTCTTCAATAATCGGTTTTACTGATTTGTTTACCCAATCACGAATAGCACTTCGAATAATTTTATGTTCATCTGTCAGTAAGTCATCTACAAGATAATAGTCGGGTGGTGTGTATAAGATTTTTGACATGTTATATTATTTTGATAATTCTTCTTTTTGTTTTTTAGTTAACTTACTAACTACCAATTTATATGAGTTGTCAATCCATTGTTTAACATGTTTATCGCTTACTGACCTGTCTATCATAACAGTATTCCAGTGTTTTTTATTCATGTGATAACCGGCTTGTACAGCAGGATATTGTTCTCTGAGTTCAATGGCTTTTTCAGGATTACATTTTAAATTAATGCTTAAATCGCCTTCAAGAGAGGCAAGTACAAACATTTTATCCAGGACTTTAAATACAAGCGTATCTTCATCAAAAGGCAAACTTTCGGTAACACCTTTTTTACAAAGGCAGTATTCTCTGATATCTTCAATATTCATAACGCAGTAAAAGGCAAGATAAAAGATAAAAGATAAAAGTAAAAAGATAAAAGTCTTTAATAGAAATAAAACTTTGGATTTCAAAATTAAATTAAAATTTTATAACCTCTTTGTTTTTATACCTTAGCCTTACGACTGAAAGGAGTCCGTATGGAGCCTCAGCCTTATTTTTATAATTTACAACTTATGTTCTTTTGTTGGATTTTTTTAAGTTCCATTAAGTAGCAAAAATATTAATTTATTTATTAATTTTGACATTTATTATTTGCCCCGAAAACTTTAGTGGTTTTATTTTATTTTAATTAACGTTTTCTTACTGATAATATATAAAAAATATAATCATGAAACATGCATGACGAGTAAATTTTTACACCCAATGGAATGGTTATATAATGAAATTTGAAACTTGAAATTCGAAATTTTTTAAAAATTTATTTTAACAGCCTAATTTCAAATATCCAATTTCTAATTTCTGAATATGAATTTTTCTTATAATTATTAAGTAGCAGAAAATAAATTAACTGCAAGAATATAAACACATGAAAATATTAGTTACCGGCGGAACCGGATATATAGGTTCGCATACAGTTGTTGAGCTTCAGCAAAAAGGTTTTGATGTTATAATTGTTGATGATCTTTCAAATTCAAACATCAATGTTTTATCTTCAATAGAAAAAATCACTGGAATAAAACCTGAGTTTGAAGAATTTGATTTAATTGACATAGACAAGACTGCTGATTTTTTTAAACGTCATAACGATATACAAGGCATTATTCATTTTGCTGCTTACAAGGCAGTTGGCGAATCAGTTGAAAAACCGTTGATGTATTACCGGAATAATCTTTTTTCGCTTGTAAATATTTTACAGGGAATGAAAGATAATAATATTGAAAATTTTGTTTTTTCATCTTCCTGCACTGTTTATGGTCAGCCGAAAGAACTTCCCGTAACCGAAGATGCACCTGTACAAAAAGCTGAATCACCTTATGGGAACACAAAACAAATTTCTGAGGAAATAATTACTGATACAATAAAATCAACTGATATTAAAGCAATTGCTTTAAGGTATTTTAATCCTATCGGTGCACATGAAAGTGCAATTATCGGTGAGCTGCCTATAGGAATTCCAAATTGCCTGCTGCCTTTCATTACACAAACTGCAATTGGAATACGGGAGCAATTAAGGGTTTTCGGAGGCGATTATAATACTCCTGACGGTACGGCAATCCGCGATTACATTCATATAGTTGATCTTGCAAAAGCACACGTAATTGCAGTTGACAGAATGATAAAGAAAAAAATGAAAAAAGATTTTGAGGTTTTTAATCTTGGTACAGGAAACGGTTTTTCAGTTTTGGAAGTAATTAGATCATTTGAAAAGGTTACAGGAGAAAAATTAAATTATAGAATTGTTGACCGCCGTGCCGGAGATATTGAGCAGGTTTGGGCAGATACAAAGTTTGCAAATGATGAATTGGGCTGGAAGGCTGAGAAAGACCTTGATGAAATGACTCTTTCGGCCTGGAAGTGGGAGTTGGCTTTGAGGAAAAATAAGTAATACAATTTAAAATATGAATAGCCCTACTAACAATAAATAATTCAGAAAAAATTTAATATTAATGATAGAAAAATAATAATTATGAAAAAGATATTAATCACAGGAGGAGCGGGTTTTATCGGCTCACATGTTGTCCGTTTATTTGTTAACAAATATCCTCAATATAAGATTTTTAATCTTGATAATCTGACTTATGCAGGTAATCTTGCCAATTTGAAAGATATTGAAAATTCTCCGAATTATGAGTTTATCAAAGGTGATATTGTTGAAGGTAATTATATTATGAATTTGTTTGAGAAATACCGGTTTGATGGCGTAATTCACCTTGCTGCGGAATCGCATGTTGACAGGTCAATTTCAAATCCAACAGAATTTATTTATACAAATATTGTCGGCACTGTAAACCTTCTGAATGCTGCAAAAAATATCTGGAAAGATAATTTTAAAGATAAACTTTTTTATCACATCTCAACTGATGAGGTTTACGGCTCGCTTGGCAAAGAGGGTTATTTTGTTGAAACAACCCCGTACGATCCGCATAGCCCATATTCTGCTTCAAAAGCAAGTTCCGACCATCTTGTAAGAGCTTATCACGACACATTTGGATTGCCAATAGTTATTTCAAATTGCTCAAATAATTATGGCAGTTACCAGTTTCCCGAAAAATTAGTCCCTTTGTTTATCAATAATATCAGGAACAATAAACCTCTGCCGGTTTATGGAAAAGGTGAAAATGTAAGAGACTGGCTGTATGTTGAAGACCATGCAAAAGCCATTGATGTTATTTTCCACAATGGGAAAGATGGTGAAACATACAATATCGGCGGACACAATGAATGGAAAAATATTGATTTGATTAAAGTTATCTGTAAGATCATGGATAAAAAGCTCAGACGTAAAGATGGAACATCAGAAAAACTTATAACTTTTGTAAAAGACCGTGCCGGCCACGACCTTCGTTATGCTATTGATTCGTCAAAATTACAAAGGGAGCTGGGCTGGAAACCATCATTGCAGTTTGAAAAAGGTATAGAAAAAACCATTGACTGGTATCTTGAAAACGAAGAATGGCTGAAAAATGTTACTTCAGGTGATTATCTTAAATATTATGAAAAGCAGTATGTAAAACGGTGAATTATTAGGGGGCTTGTGGTATAGTTACAACCAAGTAAAAATAAAATTTTCTCGTTTTGATTTTACACAGAATTATTGTTATCTTTGCTATATGATAAAAAACAATTAATTGAATTCATCGAAAATTTCTTGAATTCTGAATAATGAATCTCTTTAAAAACATCTTTTCAAACAAATCAAGTAATCCAATTGATTTATCTTTTATAGGAACCGACATGCATTCTCATCTTATTCCGGGAATTGATGATGGTGCTCAAACCATTGAAGAATCAATTGAACTTATCAGGGAACTAAACGAACTTGGGTATAAAAAATTAATTATGACACCTCATATTCAGGGTGAATTTTTTATAAGTACGCCCGAAATAATCTTAATAGGTCTCGAAGAAGTACGTGCTGCTGTGAAAAATAAAGGAATAAAAATTGAAATTAATGCAGCAGCCGAATATCTTATTGATGACAAATTTGAAGAAAAGTTAAAATCAAAAAATTTACTCAGCTTTAGCGAAAATTATATTTTAATTGAGCTCTCGTTTTTTAGCCCTCATCCTAATTTGCTTTCTTATATTTTTGATTTACAGATAGCAGGTTATAAAGTTATTCTTGCCCATCCGGAAAGGTATTCATACTGGTTTGATAACTTTATAAAGTTTAAAGATTTAAAAGACCGAGGAGTATTTTTCCAGCTAAACATTATTTCTTTAAGTGGCTATTATCCATTCCCTGTTAAGAAAATTGCCGAAAAACTTATTGATAACAATATGATTGAATTTCTGGGAACGGATATGCATAATCAAAATTATATGCAAGGATTGAAACAAGCTCTTAATGAGAAATATCTTGACAAAATTTTGTCTTCGGGGAAAATATTGAATAGTCAATTATAAAATATAGTTACTTGTATAAGTGAATTGCTCGTTATAGAAAATATATGTTTATAATAATATGAGAAATCCATGACAAGTAAATATTTTGCACTAAAGTAAATGATTATATAATGAAATTTGAAACTTGCAACACAAAGTCAACCTTTATGGGAAATTCGAAATTTGAAATTCGAAAAAAACCTATTTTAACAGCCTAATTTCAAACGTTTAATTTCTGAATGTGAATTTTTCTGAAAATTATAAGTAACAGAAAATAAATTAATCCAAAGAATATAAACAGATGAAAAAATATATCCTTCTTCTCGCTTTTTCTGTAATTATTATATTATTGAATATTAATTCTCTCAATGGGCAAAATAAACTAAAGCCCGGTTTTGATCCATATGAATATAAAAGCCTGCTCGAGATTTCGGCTAAACAGTCTGATACTTCCTTTACTGTTGTTAAAGTTCCTGATCCTGAAAATTACCGGATGGTATTCAGATCGGAAGAAGTCGGACTTGATAATCGTTGGGACTTATGGGTCAGTTCTGACTCGGTAGGTGTGATAAGTATCAGGGGGACAACGCTTAAGCTCGAATCATGGCTTGAGGATTTTTATGCCGGCATGATACCAGCTTGTGGTACCCTCCGCATTGACAGTAATAAAATATTCAGATATAAACTTGCCAGTGAATCAAATGCAAGTGTTCATGTTGGTTGGGTTGTTGGATTATGTTATCTAGCTCCGTCAATTATCGAAAAAATTAATGAATATTATAATAAAGGAATAAAAGAATATTTGATAATGGGACATAGTCAGGGTGCATCAATAGCATATTTATTGCGATCATATTTATATTACACAGCTAAGGATAAAATTCCTGACGATATACAATTTAAAACATATTGTAGTGCTGCTCCGAAACCAGGAAACCTTTTTTACAGTTATGATTTCGAATTTATTACCAGGGGAGGCTGGGCTTACAGGATAGCAAATACCAGAGACTGGGTGCCTGAGATGCCCTTTTCAATCCAGACAGTTGATGATATGGTAAAAGTGAATCCTTTTTCTGAAGTTGATACTTTATTAAAGAAAATGAAGCCATTAAAACGTTTTATACTTAAAGCCATATACTCAAGCATTGAGAATTCTGTTAAAAAAGCTCAGAAAAAATTCAGAAAATATCTTGGTTATAAAGTTTATAAACTGGTTAATGAAAGTCTGGTAAATTTTGAGGAACCGGATTATGTTAAAACTGTATATTATGTAAGCTGCGGAAATCCAATAATATTAACTCCAACAACTAATGCTTATGATGATTATATAAAACAGCAAAAAAGAAATCTCTTTGAAAATCATTTAATTATGCCATATTATATATTACTTAAAAAAATTTATTTGGATAATTAGAGTTTCAGGCACTAAAGGTTTCAATATTTCTGTCAAGTTTTTTAACCATACCTTGAAGAACATTGCCTGGTCCTACCTCAATAAAAGTTTTAGCACCATCTGCTATCATATTCTGCATTATCTGCGTCCACCTTACAGGAGAAGTTAGCTGAGAAATCAGATTGGTTTTAATGATTTCAGGATCAGTAACAGACTGGCCTGTAACATTCTGATATATCGGGCAAATACCCTGACTAAATTTTGTGGATTTTATTGCTTCAGCCAGTTCAACTCTGGCAGGCTCCATTAAAGGTGAATGGAAAGCTCCTCCTACTTTTAACGGAAGTGCTCTTTTAGCACCTGCTTCCTTAAGCTTTTCGCAAGCAATTTCAATACCTTTGAAAGAACCTGAAATTACCAATTGCCCCGGACAATTATAGTTTGCAGGAATAACAATCTCATTAATTGAGTCTAAAATTTTTTCAACGGTTTTATCGTCAAGACCGATAATCGCTGCCATTGTTGAAGGTTCTGACTCACATGCCTTTTGCATTGCCCTTGCTCTGGCAAATACTAATTTTAATCCGTCTTCAAACAATAATGTTTTATTGGCTACCAAGGCAGAGAATTCTCCAAGTGAATGTCCTGCAACCATGTCAGGTTTAAAATCTTCACCTAAAGTTTTTGCAAGAATCACAGAATGCAGAAAAATTGCAGGTTGTGTAACATTTGTTTGTCTCAGGTCTTCATCAGTACCATCAAACATCAGGTCGGTTATACGAAATTTTAAAATATTGTTTGCTTTTTCAAACAGGTCTTTTGCTTTTGAAGAATTTTCATATAAATCTTTGCCCATTCCAACAAACTGAGCACCCTGACCAGGGAACACATAAGCTTTCATAAAAAATTTATTTAAGGATTAAATATTTGATAACGAAGTAAAAAAGAAAATATTATTGTGCCTTAAAAGAGAAGTTATTAATGCAATTTTGAACCTATTAAATGGATAAATTCCGATCTGGTTTCCTGTCGTTTGAATGCACCTGTAAAATCAGATGTTGTAGTTACAGAGTTTTGTTTTTGAACGCCTCTCATTATCATACATAAATGTTGAGCTTCAATTACAACTGCCACACCCAGTGGTTTGAGCGTAGAATCAATAGCTTCTTTTATTTGTGTTGTCAGTCTTTCCTGAACCTGTAACCGCCTAGCATAAGCTTCAACAACTCTTGCAATTTTACTTAAGCCTGTAATATATTGGTTTGGGATATATGCAACATGTGCTTTACCAATAAAAGGTATTAAATGGTGTTCGCATAACGAAAATATTTCAATATCCTTTACAATTACCATTTCCCTGTAATCTTCTCTAAACATCGCCGATTTCAGGATTTCAACCGGGTCGTGTTCGTAACCCTGAGTCATGAACTGCATTGCTTTGGCAACTCTTAACGGCGTACCAAGCAAGCCTTCACGATTGGGATCTTCTTCAATCAAACCAAGAATTCCTTTATAATAATCTCTTAATTTTTCAAGATGTTCAATATTATGATTTTCTATCTTTTCATAACTAAAAATATGATTGTTCTTTTTTTTCATCATTAGTTTAACGTTAAATTTTCAAGGTAACAAAATATTTTCGGGGCAAAATTACAAAACTTATCAGGTAAAAGACAAGTTGATTGAATAATTATTAATCAATTCCTGTTTTCTGGCTTTGAGGATAAATTTTAAAAATGGTATCCATATGACTGAAAGGAATCTATATGGACGGATACCCTTCGGTTATAGGGGGAATAAAGGTATAAAGGTATAAGGGGTATAAAGTCATTCGATTGTAATTCAGTTGTAATTCTATTGTATTTCAATCGTATTTACCCTATTCCACATATTTCCCCTATTTCCCTTACAACCGCAGTGCGTCCGTATGGATTTCCCAGTTCAATAATAATATTTGTTAAGAAATTTTCATTGTTAATTTAATACTGATTAGTTACAAAATTTCTTATATTTACAATTTACATCAAAAATTTT
>CAZREZ010000024.1:0-16449 GCA_964599115.1 uncultured Bacteroidales bacterium | reverse complement strand
ATACATTTGTTAATAATCAAAATTGAAAACCCTTAACTTGACGGCTATGGGGGCTAGGGGTGGTAAAATTGAAAAGTTATCAAGAAAGACAGCATTAAATTTTACCGCCCCAATTAATAAACTCCAATATTATTTTCTTAAAGAAAAATTTGCATGTCCAATCACATTATCTCCTTCAAATATTTCAACCTTATAAAGCCCGGTCATCATTTCCTGTGTTTGTCTTTTTGTCCAGTATAAACAAATATCCATAGCTTTATTTTGATAATTTATGGATTTGTTAATTGTGTATTGCAATTTTTCCTCATGGTAAATAAATGAATATTCATCACCCCTTCCTTTAGTTAATATTTTATTATCAGGACGTGCAATTCTAACATAGATCTCTTTATTACCGGCAGGTATTATGGTGTTTTCACTTAAAGTAAAACAAATTTTAATTTTATCTACCCTACGGGCTTTGTCGGTAATACTTTCTTTGCTGCCCGACCTTGAACGTATTGCCCCAGAAGTTACCTTATATGTTTTTAACACCGATGCCTCTTCAACCTTTTCAGTAAGTTCTCCGGTAACCTTAGTTAATTCTACATTTTTCTTTTGTTCAAGCCTGTATTCGCGTTTAATTTTTATATTCTCATTAGTTAATTCAGAGTTAAGCCTGTATAAAGAATCCATTTGATGTACATAACCCTGGGCAACTTTTTGTAAGAGCCCCAATTTCTTCTTAACCTTGTAATATTCCCATTGTGTATTGAGAAGCCTTTTAATCTCTTTTGCGTTTGCCTGAATAACACTGTCTTTTACAAACAATGAATCCGATAAGGTTCCGTATTCTTCTTTAATCCTGTTGTGCTCAGTAAGCAATGAATCAAGCTCAGATTGCAACTCTACCCTCTGGTTTTCTTTTTCGGTGAGCAAAGTATTTAAGTTTGACCTTGTTAGTATCAGCCAGGCTGCTAAAGCCACAATTATTGCAATCAAAACCCCGACAATTATCTTTAGTGTATTAGAAGACTTTCTGATTGTTACGGGTTCGTTTTGGGGAGGTTTTGTATTCTCATTCATAATTTTAAGTTTTATGCTTCAATATAATTTAAACGTATTTTAATAAAAAAAGATTCAGGAGTATTTGGCAATTTAATAAACAGATTTTTTTACAAAGGTAATGACATTTTAATTGTCTTTCTATTAAAACACAAAATATCAACGGATTAAAATTAATGTGCGCCCCCAATCACCCTAAACCGATCTCCGGTTTCTTTAATTATCCTTCTGTACCATTCTTCGCTATATCCGGGTTGTTGAAGTTTTGGGTTTTGTTTGCCCGGATCAGGTTCTTTTACGTTGCCATCCATAAATTTCATAAAAAGATATTGATAAAGTTTTTTCCATTCACAAACAACACTATTGCCTTGGCTAACAGAATAGTTTGTTAAATAAGTTATGGCAAGATCTTTATCTTTTTTGTATAATTCCATTGCACCAGCATCTACTGCAGGTGTAAAGTCAATAAATTCGTTTTCAAAAGCTTTTTGCACCTTTTCAATTTCAGGATGGATCAAATTATAACGAGTATAGGCAAAATTCGACACCTGATTAAATACCCAGAATGCCGAATTATCCGACCATTCCATCATGGCACCATTACCTCTTGCATAAGTTTCGGGGATTTCGGTAATGCTTGAATACATTGGAACGTAAACCGTGCTTGATGCATCATCAACACCAAACCAATAAATTCCACCTATCTCAGCTGGCAGCCATGAACGTGATTGAGTAATAAATGAAAAACCGGTTTGCTGTGTTGCAGTGGCCCTTTCATTACAATATGCTACACTGTCAACAACCCAAGTTAAGGGACGCCAACGATAAGGAGCCCCAAAAGGACCAGCACCGATGTCGTTTCTCATATCCAGCTCCGTGCCTTCCAAATGGTCGCGCATGAACATCATCATGTCTTGCACAGATACTTTTTTATTTGGCTTAATCCATAAAGGCATACGGTTGTTTGCAAAATTTTCAGGTGTTAAAGGAGAGCCTTTAATGTGTTCTTTTGGATGAGTAACATGTCCTTTAACGTATTCCCAGTATTTGTCCATTCCTTCAGTTAACTGATTGAACATTGTCCAGACACGGATTTCACAGAAACGGGCACCACTAAAATCAACCGGAGCGTAAACATCGGAAAAACTGAAATCTTTGTCTTTACCGGTATAAAAACCCTTTCTTTTTGCGAAAGAAATTACATCAGGTGCATTGAACACCTCAGAATCAGCATCTTCCCAGTTGTTAACAGCCTGATAATCGAAAGTGGTAATTCTGGCCTGATTAGCATGAGCACAAACATATCCCTCAGGAATTCTGAGAGCAACCCAAACAGCACCCTTTTCTCCTTCGCCTTTACCGATAAGTTCCATTATCCAAACCTCGTTTTTATCGGAAATTGAGAAAGATTCACCAGTGCTGTAATATCCGTACTCATCCATCAATTCAGCAATAGTTTTAATGGCTTCACGTGCAGTTTTCGAACGTTGTAAAGCTATAAAAATGAGACTTCCGTAGTCCATGATTGCACCTGGCTGGCTACGTAATTCCGAACGGCCCGTATAAGTGGTTTCACCAATACCAACCTGATATTCGTTCATATTTCCAACCACATTATAAGTTTCTCTAACTTGTTTTATTTTACCGAGAAATTCTCCTGTATCCCATTCGTAAATATCCAGCATAGCGCCTTCGGGCCAGGTGGCTGCAGGCCAGTGATACAGTTCGCCATACAAAACATGAGAGTCGGCGGCAAAGGATATCATTGTAGAACCGTCGGTAGAAGCACCTTTGGTAATGAGGTAATTTGTACAAGCATTGGATTGAAAGCTGATTCCAATAGTTAGAATGCTTAATGTTAAGATGATTTTTTTCATAGATTTTAATATTAGATTTTATTAATGAATTTAATAAGCAAGTTTGCAAAGATATAAAAATTTGAATAACAGTAATTATAAAGGGACGAAGAGATGGATCAAAAGGGCGAATTAGAAGAACCGATTTTCGGGTTTGTTGCTCATAGTGACCAACATAGCGATGAAATGATTTTGGTTGGAATAATATGCCTTTTTCAAAACTAGAGTATGATACCACTTTTCTTATTATCACAGCCAGATGTAAAAATTTGTACAACTATATAATTAACAGCTTTTCTAAAATTTATACTAATTTATCAAAACACTTTCTATTAAAAAAGTTCATATATAGTTTTATATGCATTCCGGCAAAGTGGATTAGATCAAGCCGAGCTGATAAACTACGCATTTATGGTAAATTACAGTTTAAAAAACAAACTATTAAAGCGTTTTTATCTCATAATCACTATAGTAACAAATTAAATGGAAAAGTTACGTCTTGAATAGAGTAATATTTATTATTTTTACAGTAAATAAGCAAATAAACTTAATCATATTTACTAAAAGTGAATTTATTCTAAACTTAATTCGCTTATAAATCTAGTAATTCATCATTTTATTAACACATACGGATTTTAGGTACAAACGAGCGCGAGCAGGTTATTCAGGAAATTTGTAATTTAGATGAAAAATTTATTTTAGACTTTTATGAAAAAAAATAAAGTTTTTGAAATTTTTAAACCGAATAAATCCGCTATAAAGGAATTGCCTTTATATTCCGATTTGATTTCAGCCGGTTTTCCTTCACCTGCCGAAGATTATCTTGATAAAAAACTGGATTTGAATGAATACCTGATTAAAAACCGGCCTGCAACATTTTTGGTAAAAGTTAATGGGAATTCAATGATAAACAGCGGAATTTACGATGGTGATATTTTGGTTGTTGACCGTTCAGTAGAACCGGCAAACAAAAAAATTGTAATTGGAGTTATTGACGGCGAATTCACTGTAAAAAGAATTATAAAAAAAACAAAGAAACTTTTTTTGCAACCCGAAAACGAAAATTTCAAACCTATAGAAATTACCGAAGATATGGATTTTAAAATCTGGGGGATTGTTACATTTGCAATTCATAAATACTGAATTTATTAAAATGAGTGTTTTTAGTATATTTTAGTCGCAAAAACATTTTTATTAAAAACTTTTGTCTTTTTACTTTTATATTACAATTCATGAGTTATACGTATGAATATCCAAGACCTGCTTTAACTGTTGACTGTGTTGTTTTTCTGAAAGACAATACAGATTTGAAAGTATTGTTGATTGAACGAAAATATCCTCCGTTTGAAGGGAAATGGGCATTTCCGGGTGGATTTGTTGACATGGATGAAACACCTGAAAATGCAGCTTCACGAGAATTAGAAGAAGAAACCGGCTTATCAGAAATAAAATTAAAACAACTTCATACATTCGGTGCAGTTGATCGCGACCCAAGAGGCAGAGTAGTATCAGTAGTTTTTTATGGGTTTACCGATATAAAAAATTCGCGATTGCAAGCAGGCGACGATGCACAAAATGCTCAATGGCTTCCGGTTAATAAAATTCCTCCACTGGCATTTGACCATGAGGAAATTTTTAAAATTGCGCTGGGAAAAATATAAGGATAATAAAATATTTGTTAGCAGAAATATTCTAATCAATCTCCCTTAATGAACAGAATTTTTGCTCTTGTTGACTGTAATAATTTTTTTGCTTCCTGCGAAAGAGTATTCAATCCTAAGCTTGAAGGAAAACCTGTTGTTGTTCTTTCCAATAACGACGGTTGTATTATTGCACGTTCAAATGAAGCTAAGGCACTTGGACTGAAAATGGGAGCACCTTATTTTGAACATCAGGAAACTATCAAAAAAAATAATATCCATGTGTTTTCTACAAACTTTACTTTATATGGCGATATTTCCCAAAGAGTGATGATGATACTTAGCAACTTTACTCCCGAATTAGAAATTTACTCTATTGATGAAGCTTTTCTTGACCTTTCGGAAATGCCGGGAATAAATCTTTCTGACTATTCACAGAAAATAAAAAAAACAATCAAACAATGGACAGGCATGCCGGTTTCAATAGGAGTTGCTCCAACAAAAACATTAGCAAAAATTGCAAATCATCTTGCAAAAAAAAATACGGACTATTGCGGTGTTTTTGATTTAATTAATCTTCCTGAAAAAGATAAAGCCCTTGAAAAGGTTAAAGTCGAAAATATTTGGGGTATCGGCAGAAAACACAGTAAATTTTTAATAAAAAATAATATTAAAACTGCCCTGCAATTAAAAAATACTGACGATCAATGGGTAAAAAAACACATGGGGGTGGTAAGCCAGCGAATTGTTTTGGAATTAAGAGAAGAGGTTTGTTATCCGCTTGATCTAAATCCTGCTGATAAAAAAGAAATATGTACCTCGCGTTCTTATGGTCATCCGCTTGAAAATTACGAAGAAATCGAACAGGCAACAACTACTTATGTTACAAGAACTGCAGAAAAATTACGGAAACAACATTCTTTTGCACAAACATTAATAGTTTTTTTAATGACAAACAGATTTTCAAAAGATCCTCAATATGCAAATTATAAAATTATTCATCTTCCGGTTGCTACTAACGACACTATTGAATTAATTCATTATTCTGTAAAGGCATTAAAAAGTATTTTCCGTAAAGGATATAAATATAAAAAATCAGGAGTGATTGTTACTAATCTCATTCCTGATAACCAAAGGCAATTTGTTTTATGGGACGAAAAAGACAGGGAAAAAAGCAAAGAATTAATGAATACGATTGATAAAATAAATAAAAAATTAGGCAGGGATAAAATCGGTTACGCTATTCAGGGAACTTTAAGACCATGGAAAATGCGGCAGGAAAAACTTTCACCCTGCTACACAACAAAATGGGAGGATATTTTAACTATTAAAATTTAATTCTCGTAATTATGTGCGGACGATTTTCATTTTCACCTTTAACAAAAATTATTGAAGAACGATTTGATGTTGAAGTTGATAAGTCAAATTACAAGCCAAGTTATAATTGTGCACCTTCACAAAATCTTGCTGTAATTTCAAATGTTGTACCCGGTAAATTAAGTTTTTTGCGCTGGGGATTAATTCCTTTCTGGGCAAAAGACCCTTCAATAGGAAATAAACTTATAAATGCAAGAGCCGAAACTGTTATTCAAAAACCATCATTTAAAAATTCATTTAAACGAAAACGCTGTCTGGTTTTGAGCGACGGATTTTATGAGTGGAAAAAGGAGGAAGAAAAAGATAAAGTCCCATACAGGGTCTTCCTGAAAAACGAAACTCTTTTTGCAATGGCAGGAATTTGGGATATCTGGAAAGATGCAGAAGGAAAACCGATACATTCGTTTGCAATAATCACAACTTCGCCAAATAACCTGATGAAAAACATCCATCAGCGGATGCCGGTGATTTTAAATAAAAATGATGAAAAAAACTGGCTTGAAAATAATAATACCAATGAACTAAGCAAATTACTCAAACCATATCCTTCTGATGAAATGACTGCATATCAAATCTCAAAATTAGTAAATTCACCTAAAAACGATTCTGCTGAAATAATAAAACCGGTTAATACTATGTGATTTACGCCTCTCGTCTTCGCTACTAATGAAAACTATAGTGCATTGGGTTGTATGTCTGGTGTTTAAGGGTTTTAAGTAATTTTTAAGTTTCAGATTAAATCACAAAAAACAAAACTTGTCCTTATGGATAATATCCAAAACACAAAGCCCAATAATCAAAATACTTATCTCTTTTGTTTGGAATTTGAATATTGAAATTTGAAATTTATCTGAGATTTGGAATTTGAGATTTGGAATTTTATACTAACAATTTAGCCATCTAACTATTCCGACATTCATTCCACCATCAAACTACACCCTCTGATATCACTTGTATCAAACCTGCCTAAAACTTCAAATGAGCCATCTTTAAACAATTTCCCTAAATCCTGGGTAGCTATGAATGAGCAGGAATTATAATTTGCCAGATCAATCACATTTATTCCACCTGATTTGTAATTTCTAATTATTGTAAGCGGGTCATTAATATCCCGGATTAAAATTTTCATCCACGAAGGTGTTTTAAAAATTCCATCCCCTTTTGAATATGCTTGAGACAATAACTCCGTCATTCCATATTCCGAATGTATTTTTTTTACACCCAAACCCCGGCATAATATTTCATGTAATTCTTCCCTGATAATTTCTTTTCTTCTTCCTTTCATGCCGCCGGTTTCAATAACAATCAGGTCGGGAAAATCCAATGAATATTTTTCGGCAATGTTAAGCAGGGCAAAAGTTACTCCAAATAAAATCACTTTTTTACCTGAATTTTTCAACCTGTTAAATTTATCAATTAGTTCATCATAATTATTTAAATAAAATCCGCTATCAGCATTAGCACTTCTTTCAATCAAATCTTTAATCATATAAACCAAAGACGAATTTTCCCGGTCAAGATAAGAAGGCAAAAGTGCAAGGATACAATAATCACTTATATTTCCGTAAAATATTTCAAAACATCTGCGAAAGCTATCTTCATAAACTTTTATATCGCTAATATAATGTTTGCTTTTAATTGTTCCGGTAGTACCACTGCTTAGAAAAACTAATGAGGGCTTGCTGTTCCCAGCAATAATTTCATAATTTTTAAAAAATTCTATTGGCAAAAAGGGGATTTGCAAGTAATGTTTAATTTCATCAATTTTAACGGCAAGCCGGTTGGTAAATTCCCTGTAAATAGAATTGTTACAATATTGATAATGAAATATTTCGAGGGCAGTTTCGTTAAAACTATCAACACTGTTAATGCTGAAGATTTTTTTATTGAAGTTAAAAGAGTTCATTAATACAAAGGTAATAATTGTTATTGAAATTATATTTTGTAATTTTATAGCGATGAAAATAATCCTCAAAACCGGTTTATTATTTTTTTCAGGGATATTAATAATTTTATCTTCCTGTAGAAAATTTGAAGAATATCCTATTATTCCACATATCGAATACCTTAGTTTTGGTAAAATTTACAATGATACATTAGAAGCATATACAAAAGGGATTTTAACTATTTCATATACTGATGGTGACGGGGATATCGGCTTAAAACAAAGTGATACTATACCTCCTTATGATTATAATTTTTTTATTTCCTATTTTGAAAAGCAGAACAGCGAATTTGTTGAGCTTATTTTAGATCCTCCCTTAAATGCCCGCATTCCAATGCTCACGCCAAGTGGAACAAATAAATCAATAAAAGGAGAAATTGAAGATGAAATTTTTTTAAACTATACATCGCAATATGATACTATTCGCATAGAATCTTATATCCTTGACAGAGCTTTGCACAAAAGTAATGTCATTCAAACTCCTGAAATTTTTATTAAATGATCGTCCGTTGAATTTTATCATTAATTTTGTATAAATTACAAAAATATTTAGAATTCAAAGTCTGATCAAAAAATGAACAAATCATATTCCAAAAGGAGACATATCATAATTTCCATATTTATTATTGTTGGAGTAATTTTTCTTGTCCGTTTATTTTTGCTTCAGGTACTTGATAATGAATATAAATTATCAGCTCAAAATAATGTTCTCAGATATGTAACTCAATATCCTGCAAGGGGTTTAATTTATGACAGAAACGGAGAACTACTCGTTTATAACGAAGCAGCTTACGACTTACTTGTAATTCCTAAGCAAGTTAAAAATATTGACACTGCCGAATTATGTAAATTGCTAAAAATTAATAAAAACCAGTTCATCAACCGCTTAGAAAAAGCTCGGAAGTATTCTAATTATAAACCATCTGTATTTCTAAAACAAATTTCCAGGGAAGACTATGGTTACTTGCAAGAAAAGTTATATAAATATCCTGGATTTTATGTTCAGTCCCGTACGCTCAGAAAATATCCTATTCCTGTTGCTGCACACATTTTAGGCTATGTAGGTGAAGTTGACAAAAAAGATTTGGAAAATGAAAAATATTACAGACAAGGCGATTATATAGGTAAAAGCGGTATTGAAAAATACTATGAAAACTTACTGCGAGGAAAAAAAGGATTAAAAATAAAAGTAGTAGATGTTTTTAATCGTGAAAAGGGAAGTTTTAAAAACGAAAAATATGATACTACAGCTATTGCAGGTGATGATATATATATTTCAATAAATACTGAACTGCAAATATATGGCGAAAAATTAATGCAGAATAAAAAGGGCAGCATAGTTGCTATTGAACCTTCATCTGGCGAAATACTTGCACTTGTTTCAAGCCCGGCTTATGATCCGAATCTTTTAATCGGAAGAGTACGTACTGAAAACTTTAAAAAATTAAGCAGCGATACTTTAGAGCCGCTTTTTAACCGGGCAACTATGGCACAATACCCGCCGGGTTCAACATTTAAAATAGTAAATGCATTGATTGGATTGCAGGAAGAAGTATTATTTCCTTATACAAAATATGAGTGTCAGGGAGTGATTTCTTATCCGATTGTTTGCAGCCATGATCATTATTCTCCGCTTGACCTTGTTCATGCAATTGAACAATCGTGTAATCCTTATTTCTGGAAAGTATTCAAATCGATTTTTGAGCAGCATAAATTTGCCACGATTCAGGAAGAATACAACAACTGGAGAAAATATGTTTCAAGTTTCGGTACAGGAATAAAATTTGATAATGATCTAATTAACCAGCGTTCCGGCAATCTTCCTACAGATAGCTACTTTAATAAATATTACGGTAAAAAAGGTTGGAAAGCTATTACTATCCGTTCGTTATCAATCGGTCAGGGCGAAATTGAATATACACCTTTGCAACTTGCCAACCTTGCGGCAATTATTGCCAATAGGGGATATTATTTTACACCGCATGTTATTAATGCAGTAAAAAACATAAACTATGACAAGAAAAAATATAAAGAAAAAATATTTACTGATATTGATCCGAAATATTTTGATGTTGTGATTGAAGGGATGTATCAGGTTTATGAAGGTGAACATGGAACAACAAGATGGTACAAAATTAAAGGGTTACAAATTTGCGGTAAAACCGGCACTGCTGAAAATCCCCATGGTGATAATCATTCGGTGTTTATGGCTTTTGCCCCTAAAGACAATCCGAAAATTGCTGTTGCGGTTGTTGTTGAAAACAGTGGGTTTGGATCCACATGGGCTACCCCCATTGCAACCCTGATGATTGAAAAATATTTAAACGGAACTATAAAACCGAATTGGTTTGAAGAAAAAATGTTAAATACTAATTTATTATCAAAAAATTGAGAGGACAAAAAAACATATTTCATAATATTGACTGGATAACGGTTTTTCTTTATCTTACCTTGGTTTTTTTAGGATGGATAAACATTTATGCTGCCGTTTATGATGAGTCTCATAAAAGCATATTTGACATTTCACAACGTTATGGAAAACAACTGATTTGGATAACAGCAGCTATTATTTTAGCTATTGTAATTTTAATAATTGATGCGAAATTTTTCTCTGCTTTTGCTTACCCGATTTATGTAATAAGTATTTTATCATTGCTGGCTGTTCTTTTATTAGGTACAAGGATTGCCGGCTCAAAATCGTGGTTCCAGATTGGAGCTTTTGGTATTCAGCCTGCTGAGTTTGCCAAATTCGCCACAAATTTAGCTATTGCAAAATACCTTACAACCCTGAATATTAATCTAAAAAAATTAAAAACGATAATTAAGTCCCTGTTAATAATTGGAATTCCCGCTATACTTATCCTGTTACAACATGATATGGGTTCGGCTCTCGTTTATTCTTCTTTTATCCTGGTTTTATATCGTGAAGGCTTGTCGGGAAGCATTTTGATTCTTGGTGTGATGGTTATGGTTTTATTTATCCTAACACTTATTTTAGGTAAATTTATCTTTATCGGGATTCTTGCTGGTATAGCTTTTCTTATGTTTTTCTTTATAAAAAGAAACAGAAAAAACATTTATTCTATAATCGGCATACTTGTATTAAGCATTACTTTTGTTTTAAGTGTTGATTACGGATTTGAAAATGTTTTACAACCACATCAGAAAAAACGCATTGAGGTTTTACTTGGTAAAAAGGCTGATTTGAAAGGCGCCGGTTATAATGTAAATCAGTCAAAAATTGCAATCGGTAGTGGAGGTTTCTCAGGTAAGGGATTTTTAAAAGGAACACAAACAAAATATAATTTTGTACCCGAACAAAGCACTGATTTTATTTTTTGCACTGTTGGTGAAGAATGGGGTTTTTTCGGCAGTTTTGTTGTAATTTTTTTATTTATTGCTTTACTGATACGACTTATAAAACTTGCCGAACGGCAGCGTTCGGATTTTAGCAGGATCTACGGATATGGAGTGGCTTCCATCTTGTTTTTTCATTTTGTTGTAAACATTGGAATGACTATAGGTTTGACACCTGTTATCGGGATACCACTTCCTTTTTTCAGTTATGGTGGTTCTTCTTTATGGGCTTTTACTATTTTACTTTTTATCTTTTTAAAGCAGGATGCCAACAGGTTGGAAGTGCTTTAGAATAAATATAAGAAACTAATAAAACATTACTCTGTTATCTTCGATATCTGCAATTTTTTCAAGTGCCAAGTAAACATAATTATTCTTTACTTTCCTTTCAAAATTGGATCCCATTTGTATTATATTAAACGAATAATCGCTTACTTCGGCAGGTTCAATAAAATCTTCAAGAAAAATAACAAATACACCACCTTTGCCTTGTATAGGTTTTGATAATTCATCTTTATTAAGTGCAAATATTTCTCCAACAACATCGGGCTCACGTCCGATTCCGGGAATATTCGGCGAACCGAAATTAACAGTTTCCGCTGTTTTAACTTCTGAATTTACACTTTTAGATATCTTATCAATATTTTCGGAAGATTCATCAAATTTTTCATAAAAAATTTCAGCTTTTTTATCCTTTATAACAAAACTTTCGATATTTGATTCAATTTCATTTAAAGGAACATTTCCCTTTTCATAATCTTTCGTAACAACGGCAATTACATACTTACCATCCATATCAAATATAGGAGAAACATTTCCTTCTTCTGTATTGAGATCAAAAGCCCAACGGATTATACTTCGCGGATAATTAAGTCCGGGAATAGTATTTGCCATCTCACTAACTTTTGGAGCAGTTCTTTTATTTAATCCCTGATCAATTACTGATTTCTCAAAAGTTTCTTTAGTTATATTTTCACCTGCAAACTTACTTGCCTGTATATACACATCCTGAAATGTTTGACCGCTCGGTTCAATTGCTCTGTCAATTATTGCCACCCTAACTTTTTTAACAGGTTTCTTCTTACCAGTAATCTTAACAATATGATACCCATACGGTGTTTCAACTAATTCAACATCACCTATCCTGCCATCTAAAACAGCTTTGTTATAAGGACCTATCATTGTCTGATCGGCAAACCAACCCAGATCGCCTAAGTTATTCTTTGCTGAAGGATCATCGGAAATTGTTATTGCAATTTCTTCCAACTTATTCGGTTTCTTTTTTACTTCATTAAATAAACTGTCAGCTATGGTTTGAGCTTCTTCTTTTGTTCTGGTAATTTCCTGGTTTGCACCTAAAGCACCCCTGTATGCAATTAAAGCATGGCTTGATTTCATTGAATCCGGCCTGTATTGTATATCAACAAGCTTTGCCATGTGATAAGCATTATCTTCGATATAAGGAGGCACAAAAGTTCCGATTTTGGAATTGAACATCATTGAATCAATTTGAACCGGTAATTTGCCTTCCATAAAAAATGTGCTGTCGTATCTGTTATCGGAAGTAGCATTTACAAAATTGTTGATATTATCAGTCAATTTAAATTCATTATATATTTCATCTACTTCTTCACGGATTTGTTTATGATCCTCTGCAGAAGCTTTTACTTCAAAAATTACGTAATCAATATCTCTTGTTGCCTCCTGTTCATATTGATAAATATGATCTTCATAATATTTCAGAAGATCATCTTCGGTGAAATTAGCCAGGCTGTCGGGAATTTCGTTATATTTTAATGCAACATATTTGATTTTTGCTTTCCGGTTTTTATCTTCAAAATCCTTTTTAGCAAATGCCTGAGGAATATAATATCCTTTTGAAACAAGGTTCAAATATTTTGTATTCAACCTGTCTTCTTTGATTGCGCGTTCAAAATTCAACCATTGTTGAACGTCTGAAGGTTTCATCTGGTCAAGTTGTTTAAGAAAATTTAAAACCTGATCCGGACTATACTGTCCGGTTTCAGGATCAGTAAAATACTGAAGAATATATCTATGAGGGGTTTTCCCTTGTACCTGTTCAAACAGTTCGTCTGAAGATATTGCTAAACCCAGCTCATCATGTTCCGTCCTCATAATAATATTATAAACCATCTGATTCCATGTTCTTTGACGAATATCGAAATTTTCTTCAGCAGTCAGATTTTCTTTTCTTTGATTTTGTTTTTCACTCTCAATATTTTCTTCAAGCCTCCTGTTAAATTCCTGATATGTAATCTCTTCACCATTCACTTCACCTACATCAGTTACCGATCTGGGTTTGCTTTTCACAAAATCGCCTAAAACAAAGGCAGCTAATGCCACACCTATTACAATAACCAATAGTGCTGAATGTTTCCTGATTTTTCCAATTAAAGCCATTTTTTTATCTTAATTAAAATTTAAATAAATTAATATTTTAAGTATGCTAAATTTTTTGAGTTTGCAAATGTACAACAGAAAGTTAAAGATTAAAAAAAATATTTATTATTCTTTAATTTTCAGATGAATTTGTTCAACTCGGGTTTGACTTGCCAGAAGTATATTGAATATAAAATGTCGGACAATAATTTGTTCGCCATTTTTAGGAATTTTTTCATGATAATGAAGCATCAATCCGGCAAGTGTTTCATAGTCATCAGATTCGGGCAGCTTTAATTTGTATTTTTCATTTAAGTAATCAATTTCAAGCCTTGCTGAAAAGATATATTCATTATTTTTTATTTGTTTTTCAATTAATTCTTCAACATCATACTCGTCTTCAATTTCTCCGAAAATTTCCTCAATTATATCTTCCATAGTAATCATTCCCGAAGTACCTCCAAACTCATCAACTACAACAGCAATACTTTTATGTTGTTGTATCATCATGGATAAAACTTTATTGGCAAGCATGGTTTCAGGAACAATGATAACTGACTTAAGAATTGATTTTATGCTTGAAGGATTTTTAAACATCTCATACGAATGTGTGTATCCGATAATATTATCAATTGATTCATTATAGATCAGGATTTTTGAGTGTCCTGTGCTAATAAAATTTTGTTTTAAAACATCTATTGATTCATTTTCATCGAGAGCAACAATTTCAGTACGTGGTATCATACATTCCCTCAATTTTACATTGCGAAAATCAATAGCATTCTGAAACATTTGTATTTCCTGATTTAATTCGTCTTCATTATCATCGTCCTTGATAAACTCTTTTACGTATTCATCAAGGTCTATCGGACTAAAGTTATATTTTTTATGTGCCAATTTTATTCGGAAAAGTTGTTTTAAAACAAATTCGGAAAAACCAATAAATACATATATTATCGGATAAAAAATCATGTAAAATAATTTTACCGGTATTGCAAAAAAATTCAGGATTTTATTCGGATATATCCTGAATAATGCTTTGGGTATAAATTCTGCTATAAACAATATTATTAAAGTCGAAATTATTGTTTGAATTATCAGCATAACAAATTCCGTTGATAAGTGTAAAGGCAAAATATTAATGATCACAGGTTCCAGCAACTTTGCCATTGCAATACCATAAATTACCAGTGCAATGTTATTCCCCAATAATAAAGCACCAATGAATTTAGATGGTGTTTTTGTAAAATCCGATAAAAATTTTGCTGATAACATACCTTTACTTTTATCAACTTCAATTTTAAGTTTATTGGAGCTGATAAAGGCTATTTCCGTTCCCGAAAAGAAAGCGGATAATAGTAATGTGATAATAATCAGCCAGATATCCATAAATTGTTGTTTTTTTACGTTGACAATATCAAGCCAGATGTCAAATGTTTAAAATTTTTCTGATTATTTGATATAAATTACATCTTCTCATCATCTTCTATTTCAAATATTCCTGTAGTATTTTTTATTTCCCATTTATCAAAAGTTTCATTGGCAACAAGTGTATCACCTTCTATAATTTCATTTTTTGTTGTAATTTTGACTTTCACATAGGAATAAATAATTTTTTTTCGTTGATCCCAAACCAAATGTTCAGTATTTAATTGTTCTTCTTTTTCTTTATTAATGATAACAACATTATTTTTTGCTTCCATTAATTTTTGTTTTTCATAATTAATACCGAAATCAGCTGAAAGGATTGATTTAACATTCATAACTGAGTCGTAGAAAATCACTTCAAAGCCGTTGGGAAATTCCATATAAGGTTCTACTCCGGTATAATTCACTAACAATGGGCTTGTTAATAATGCCTGCACATTACCCGAGTCGCTTCGTATAAACCTGATGTTTTTTGCAGTTAGTTCCGGCAGTGTGTCAATTCCGCTAATTGCACTAACTTTTTTCATATCCGACTTACATGCAAAAAGCATCACTATGAAAAAAATCACAACAATGCTTTTTATAAAAATTATTTTGTTAAAAGAAGTTTTGGCGCTTATCAAATTATTTGATCTTTATATTATTTAGCTGCTCTTACCCTTGTAACTTCATTAATCCAGCACTCAACAGTATAAGATTCACCTTCTTGTAAATCATAAAAGAAAATTGTTTCAAGCGTGGGGAAATGTCTTGAGTATGATTTAATTCTACTATTTGCAATTTCTGCAACTGAAGGATCAACTTTTTTGGCTTTATAATATTTATCAACTGCTGCCCAGTAAGCAACTTTTTTTGTTAAGTCATTATCTCCACATTCTTTTCCGCTTGTTCCATAAAGGTCTCCAATTAAAATATAAGGATTTCCATTATCTGGTTTAACCTCCAATGATTTTAATGCATACTTACGAGACAGAGGATAATTTTTTTGATTTTGATAACACAATGCTAAATAGTAATAACTATCAGCAAGATCATCTTCATCTTCAATTTCGCATACTTGTTTTAAATAATTTATAGCATCAGAATAATTTTCTTTTTTCATAAACATTTTACCTATAAGAAATGCTGATGCAGGAGATGGTTCAAGCTCATATAATTTAATAGAGGTATCAAAAAACAATTGTTCCTCATTACATTTCTTTTTATCAAGAATTTTTGTGATTTTCTTTAAAAGGCCTATATCATTAGGATTTTGTTCAAATTTTTTCGTGTAAATAGATATCAGGTCTTCACAGGTTGCATATGGTTCAAATTCTTTTTCAATATTTCCTTTTACAATTTCCCACTTTGTCAGATTTTTTTCATTGTCTTTATTTGCTTTTATATTGTAGTCAATAATTTC
>CAZREZ010000023.1:0-16483 GCA_964599115.1 uncultured Bacteroidales bacterium | reverse complement strand
AATATCTCCCGCCCTTGCCAAAACACACGCTGTTTTTATAGCTTCTTTCCTGTTGGTTATTGATATTACTTTTTTATAATTAACCGGATCAACACCATTTTTAATTTCTTCAATTATTTGTTCGGGGTCTTCCGAGCGGGGATTATCAGAAGTAAGTATTACTTTATCACTTTTTCGGCTGCAACTTTTCCAATAAGATTTCGTTTCTTTTTATCACGGTCACCGCCTGCTCCTATAATAGTAATCAGCTGTTCATTTTTTGTTCTGATTATTGAAATAGCATCTAAAATATTTTTAAGTGCATCAGGTGTATGAGCATAGTCAATTATTGCAATAATATTATTTTGCGTTTTTATGTATTCAAATCTTCCTTCAACTGTTTTCAGGCTGCTGAGCGCAGTTAAAACTTTTGATTTTTTTTCGCCGAGTAAAATGGCAGTTGCATATACAGCCAATAAATTATATGCATTAAAATTCCCTGTTAATCTAAACCAAACATCTTCACCGTCAATATTTAATTGCAAGCCCTCAATCTGATTCTCAATTATTTTGCATTTGAAATCCGACTTATGTTTTAAACTATATGTTTTTGACTTAGCTTTTGTATTTTGAAGAATGACTTTCCCATTTTTATCATCAATATTGCTTAAAGCAAAAGCTTCTGAAGGCAGCAGGTCAAAAAACCGTTTTTTTATCTTTAAATAGTTTTTAAATGTTTTATGATAATCCAAATGATCGTGTGTAATATTTGTAAATATTGCTCCGGCAAAATCAAGCCCTGCAATCCTGTTCTGATCAATAGCATGAGAGCTTACCTCCATAAAACAATACGAACATCCCGAATCAACCATTTCATTGATAATTTCATTAATTTTCAGAGCATCAGGTGTTGTATGAGTTGTAGGAATATCTTGTTCGTTTATTTTATTTTGAATGGTTGATAAAAGCCCAGTTTTATACCCCAACAAAATAAATAACTGATGTAACAGGGTAGCAATAGTTGTTTTTCCGTTTGTACCGGTTACACCTACTAACATTAATTTTGAGGAAGGATTATCAAAAAAATTTGAACTTATAACTCCTAAAGCAAAACCGCTGTTTTTGACTTTAATATAAGTTATTCCATCTTTCAGATTTTGAGGATATTTTTCGCAAACAACAGCAACAGCACCTTTCCGAATTGAATCATCAATAAAATTATGACCGTCAACATTTGTACCTTTAACGGCAATAAAAACACATCCGGGTTTAGCCTCACGTGAGTCAAAAGCTATACTTCTAATTTCAATATCAGTCAAACCTTTTACATTTGTGATGTTTGTTTTATATAATATGTCTTTTAACTGATTCAATTCTTTTGGATTCTTGGTTTATGTTGTTGATAGATTTAGTATGATTTCAGTACCTTTTCTAACTTTACTTCCAGCTTTAACCGATTGATTTTTCACTATTCCCTTGCCTCTTAATTTTGTTCGCATGCCAATATTTTCCAGAATATAAATTGCATCTTTTGCACTCATACCATATACATTCGGAACTATTTCGGGCTTTATCCTTCTTTTACCGAACTTCACGGAATTGTTATTTCTTGAAGTTACAACCCATTCAGCAGTAGAGCTTAGTGTATCAATAGGAAAATCAAGGGTTTGATAAAATTTTTGCAAGTCGCTTTGATTACCTGCTGTAACTAAAGGAATATATATTTCAACTTGCTCTTCTTCATTTTGCTGATGTATATCCAATTGTGTAGCATATACCTTATCGGCTATTTCTTTAAATACCGGAGCTGCTACTGAACTGCCGTAATACTTCCCTCCTGACGGTTTATTTACTACCACAATACATGAATATTTTGGATCATCGGCCGGAAAGTACCCTACAAAAGAAGCATTATAAAATCCTTTGCTATATCCTTTATTTTTATTCGCAATTTGTGCCGTACCTGTTTTTCCTGCAATTTTGTAGATACTGTTGTTTAAGCTTTTAGCTGTTCCACGTTCAACAACACCCTCTAAAAGACTTTGTACTGTATCAATAGTTCTTTTTGAACAAATTGATTTATTGATAACAACAGGCTTAAATGTTTTAATTTTTTTTCCTGTCTGCCGGATTTCCTTAACAAACATTGGTTTAATCATTTTTCCTCCATTAGCAACTGCATTATAGAAAGTAAGAATTTGTAAGGGAGTTATAGAAATTTCATAGCCAACCGACATCCATGGCAGAGTTGTACCGTACCATGTTTTTTTATTCTTCGGGTGTTTAATAAACGGATGCCCTTCACCCTGAAATTCAATTCCCAAAGGTTTGTTAAGTGACATATCATAAAGGTGCTCAACAAATCTTTCCGGATTTTTTTTGTATGCATCATAAATAATTTGGGAAATGCCAACATTTGAAGATTTTTCAAATGCTTCCCTACAGGTTATTTTACCATCCCTGATCTTATGGGCATCTCTCATTGTTCGGTTATAATATACGATCCAGCCATCACCGGTATCTAAAGTATCGCTTAAATTGACCTTTTTATCTTCAATAACAGCAATCATTGAAGCCAGCTTAAATGTAGAGCCGGGTTCAACATTTTCTGCAAAAGCATAATTATATGATTCTTTGTATTTATTATCAGAAGAATCATATTGTAAATTAGCGATAGCTTTAATATATCCTGTTTCAACCTCCATCAAAATGGCACATCCCTGAAATACTATGTGTTCTTTTAGATGTTCTAAAAGTGCATTTTCAGCAACATCCTGAATATTTATATCAATTGTTGTAATAATATCTTTACCGTTTTGAGGTTCAATTTCATTTTCATCTTTTATGGGTTTCCAATCGCCATTGCAAATTTTTTGTCTTAATTGCTTACCCTTTTTCCCTTCCAAATATTCGGAATATGCCCCTTCAAGTCCTACAAAAAGATTTTCCTTTTTGTTTTCATATCCAATAGTTCTTTTTGCCAGTTCTTTAAAAGGCATTTTCCTGATAGTTTTTGGTATCACTATCAAGCCACCTCTATATTTTCCCAATCTCAAAATTGGAAAGGTTCGTAATTCTTTTAACTGTTCATATTCTACTTTCCGTTTTAAACCAAAATATCTGTTTCCTTTTTTTCTGGCATTTCTTAAATCACTTAAATATTCCTTTTTTGATTTATTATTAAAAAGTTTAGATAAACAATAGGCAAGCGAATCAACTTTATTATTAAAGAACTCATCGGAAATAAGGTTGGAACCAACATCCATTCTGATATCGAAGACAGGGACTGAAGTTGCCAGCAAGCTCCCGTCAGATGCACAAATATTTCCTCTTACAGCTTCAATGTTAAAATATTTCAGTTCTTGCTGTTGCGCCTTTTTAATTAAAGCGCTTCCTTCATAAAACTGAATATAAACTACCTTTCCTATAATAACAATTCCGAAAAATAAAATACACAGGTAAACCAGGTATACTCTCCACAATATGTCTTTTTTAATTTCTTTCAATTGATCAAAATATTGTTATCTGTTGGGTTCAATTATTATTTTTTGTGGTGGTGTAGTTGATTCCTTTATTCCTTTTGATTCAAGGCTCTTAGCCACCTGTGTTTGTTTGCTATGAAACATAAGTTCCGATTTTGTTGTTATATATTCATATCTTAATTCTTTAATCTCTTTTTTTACTTTTGCGATTTCTCTAATAGTTTTTTCAGCCAGATAAGTATTGGCTATATAAAAAATTGCTAAAAATGTAAGGAAGAATAAAAATGGCAAAAGGCTTACAGCTCTATCACGAGTTAAAAATGTTCCGCCAAGTAATTGTTGCAATGATTTTTCAGCTAATCTTTCTTCACCTGTTTTATTTTTAATTTTTTTGATTTTGTTACTTACCATAACTATTATTTATATTTTTTCAGCAATTCTTAATTTTGCACTTCTTGCCCTGCTGTTCTTTTCAATCTCCGAAACAGATGCGATGATTGGTTTTTTGGCAATTAATCTAAAATCAACCAATGGGTTTCCATAAAAATCTTTTAGAATCTCACCTTCAAAATTTCCGGACTTCATAAAATTTTTAACTAAGCGGTCTTCAAGCGAGTGATATGAAATAACAACTAACCTGGCACCGGATTTTAAAACTTGTGCTGATTGTTTTAAAAATTCCTTTAAAGCATCAAGTTCATTATTCACTTCAATACGTATAGCCTGAAAAACTTTAGCCAAGTATTTGTTTTCTTTTCCTTTCGGCACACAAGTTTTTATTGCTTCAATAAATTGATAAATAGTTTTTATTTCACTTTTTTTTCTTTGTCCAACTATGATGGATGTTAGTTTTGAAGCATTTTTAATTTCACCAAACTGATAAAAGATTCTATTTAATTCATCCTCAGAATAGTTGTTTATTATTTTTGTACCGCTTAGTTTATTTCTTTTATCCATTCTTAAGTCAAGTAATCCGTTATATCTTGTTGAGAATCCTCTTTCAGCATTATCAATCTGATATGATGAAACACCCAAATCAGCTAAAATTCCATCAACTGGTATGGAATCATAGAGTTGTAAAAAATTTTTTAAATACCTGAAATTTGAGTTAACCAAGGTGAATTTTTCATCCTCAATCTTGTTCTTTAATGAATCTTCATCCTGGTCGAAAGCAATTAACCTGCCGGATGTCAGGTGTTTAAAGATCTGCCTTGAGTGACCGCCGCCACCAAAGGTCACATCCACATAAATTCCTTTGGGTTTTACAGCTAATCCTTCAATACTTTCTTTTAATAAGACAGGATTGTGATACATCAGTTAATTTTTATTGAATTTCAAAATCACCCAAAACATCTTCAGCCAATCGGGCAAAGTCTTCAGGTTCATATTCAATATGTTTTTCATACATTGATTTATCCCAAATTTCAATAGTCTTTACAACTGATGTTAATACAATTTCCTTATTAATTTCGCCAAATTTTATCAGGTCGCTAGGTATTAACAAACGACCTGTTCTGTCAAGTTCTATGGGCTTAACACCAGCCATAAACTTAGTTATGAAATCTGCATTCTTCTTTTTAAACATATTAAGCTTGCTAACCAAACTCAGTTCCTTCTGCCATTGCTCCCACGGATATAATTCAAGGCATTTTTTAAAAATGCTTCGCTTTATAACAAATCCATTATTAACATCCTCTCCCATTTGTGATTTATAAACAGAAGGAAACATCAATCGCCCTTTGGCATCAACTTTGCATTCGTATGTTCCGGTTGCCTTTAACAAGAATTTAGATTTTTTCGGCGTAAATATAAGAAAATATTTACCACAATTTACCACTTTTTACCACTTTGTTAATAAAAATGTTACAATTTTTTGCATTTTTTTAATTATCAATCCATAACTATCTAATATTGATTATGATAGAAAATCCATCAAAAATTTAAAACTTTTTAACATTTGATACAAAAAATATTTATAAATTCATTTTGTTATGTTTTAATAATAATTTTATGAAAATTGATTAATTTTGTATAGTAATGAAAAATAGAATTTAGATAAATGGCCATATTTCAGAAATCAGTAATAAATAAGCATTTAACTAATCTTGATAAAGAGCAAGTTGAAAAGGCATATCTGAAATTCAAAGAAAATTACAGTCCTGCCAAGATTGAAAAAATCAAACAACTTAAAGAAGAAGAATACCAGGACGGATTTTTAAGAGATTTATTTGTTGATGTTTTCGGTTACACCTTGAAGCCTAATGATAACTATAATCTAGTAAGAGAATTTAAAAATCAAGCAGATGGGAAAAAAGCAGATGGAGCAATTATTGACAACAACGGAGTTTACCCCGTTGCATTGGCAGTAATCGAACTTAAATCCACCAAAACAAAAGACTTAAAAAGCATAACAGAACAAGCCTTTAATTATAAAAATAATCAACCTGATTGTAAATATGTTATTACATCTAACTTTCAGAAACTACGATTTTACATTGATTACGCCAACGAATATGAAGAATTTGATTTATTCTATCTCGACAAAGAAAACTTTGAACTTCTTTATTTAATATTAAATACGAATAGTGTTTTTTCGGATTTACCTTTAAAACTAAAAGCAGAAACAAAATTTCACGAACAAGAAATTTCCGGTAAACTTTACAAAGATTATTCAAACTTTAAAAGAAAACTTTTTGATAACCTAACAAAGAATCATCCTGAAAGTAATAAGCTAACATTATTCAAAAAATCACAAAAATTATTAGACCGTTTTCTTTTTATTCTGTTTGCTGAAGATAGTGGGCTTTTACCGCCAAACTCAATTCCAAGAATTATAAAACGCTACGAAATTCTAAAAGATGAAGACGCTTATAAACCGCTTTACGATATATTCAAACAATATTTCGGTTATATGAATATCGGCAGAAAAGGAAAAACAGATGTCAACAATATTCCTGCATATAATGGCGGACTTTTTTTCACCGATGACTTATTAGACAACCTAAAAATTGACGATGAAATACTGATTGATGATTTGTTAAAGCTTTCGGAATACGATTTTAATACCGAAGTTGATGTAAATATTCTCGGGCATATTTTTGAACATTCGCTTTCCGAAATTGAAGAAATTACTTCCGAAATTGAAGGAACTGCATCAGACAGAACCAAAAGCAAACGTAAAAAAGATGGTGTTTTTTACTCCCCCAAATACATAACACAATACATTGTAGAAAATACACTCGGGACACTTTGCAATGAAAAACGTAATGAATTAGAAATTGAAGAAATTGAATTTGACGGAACATATCGAACAAAAGACGGCAAACTTTTGGTAAAAGGTAAAAAACTTTATCAAAAACTTAATAATTATAAAGATTGGTTGCTTTCGCTAAAAATTGTTGATCCGGCCTGTGGCAGTGGTGCTTTTTTAAATCAAGCCTTAATTTTTTTAATCCAGGAACATAAAAACATTGATGATATTATTTCCGAACTAACAAATACTGCATTAAGATTATTTGATACCGATAAAGCCATTCTTGAAAACAACCTTTACGGCGTTGATATTAATGAAGAAAGTGTTGAAATTGCCAAACTCTCGCTTTGGTTACGTACCGCACAAAAAGGTAGAAAGTTGTCAGTTTTGAGCAATAATATTAAATGTGGGAATTCTCTAATTGATGACCCCGAAGTTGCCGGCGACAAAGCATTTGATTGGAATAATGAGTTTCCTCAGATATTCAAGAAAAAGAAGAAAAAAGCCTGGCATATAACAACGGCAACACATAATTCGAGATATTCGCAACGGATGTTCGACAACCATATAAAGCTTGGAGAAGCTATTTGGATTTCTGAAAAAGACGAGATAATTGTTACTGAAACAATTGCTAAAATTGTAAAAGAAGATAATCTGAATGTAATAGCATATAATATCTGTGGAGACCATATGCACATGCTTCTGGTCTGCGAAAAAGAAAAACTACCGGGAATAGTTGGAAAACTAAAATCCGTAAGTGGCCGAAAATATAATATCGAAAAAGGGATAACGATACCTGCTACGACGGAGGAGAGCGAGAAGGTCGAGGGAACCGAGGAGTCCGAGTGGACAGCAACAAGGGGACATGTCCCCTTGTCGACTTCGTCGAAAGATGTCCCCTTGTCGAAGGAGGAGGCCCTCTCGCCGGAAATCGTCTCCTCGTCGAATACCGGAAAGGACTCCGGAAAGAAAAATTATAATTCCCTATGGACGCAAAAATTCGGTAAACGAAAAATAACCGATGATAATGACTTGCGAAATGTAATAAACTATATTCTAACTAATCGCCAAAAGCACGAACTCCCCGAAAATAAAAAGCTCGAAAAAATAATTAGCAAAATGACTTGTTCCATTGAACACGCCTTCCGCTCCGAATATAATGGCGGTTTTGATGTGGTGATTGGGAATCCGCCTTATGTAAACGCAAATGACTTGAAAAAATATCTCAGTGATAAAGAATATTCATTTTTGAAAAATAACTATATAACTGCAAAAGGGACTGTTGATTTATATATTTACTTTTTTGAAAAGGGTTTAAATATTCTTAATATAAAAGGATTATTGTCATTCATTACACCAAATCGCTTTCTATCTGCAAGTTATGGCAAAGCTTTAAGAAAATACTTAATAGAAGAATGCCAAATTATTTCACTAATTGATTATTCGGACAAATCAGTTTTTCCTGATGCAAGTACCTATCCAGTTATTTCCTTCTTAAAACAAAATTTCAAATTAGATTACGAGATTTTAACGGGAAAATTTGATGAAATAACAAAACAATTAATTAGTAAAAAAGTTCCTTCAACTAAATTAAATATTCTTGACGATTATATACTTGGTTTTCTTCTAAATGATAAGTTGCCAATAGTTGAAAAAATAATAAACAATAGTGTCTCATTAGAGAACGTTGGAAAAATTAATGCAACTTCAACAGCAAGTGAAGCTGATAACTATTCAAAAATTATAAATAATAAAAGTGGTTATAAATTAATTAATACAGGAACAATAGACCCTTATGTTACAACTTGGGGATTTTGTAATCTTATAGATAAAGGTGCAAAACACAAGACACCTTACCTTCCTATAGAGAATAATATAATATCAAAAAACAGACATAAACTGTATTCTTCACCCAAAATAATTATTTCAAAAATAGGTCTAAAATGTGAAGCTTTTTATGATAAAGAAGGAAAATACGCTTCGATTAACACAAATTGTATTCACTCTTTTGATGATAAGTTTATTCCTGAATACATTTTATGTTGGATAAATTCACAATTGTATAATTACCTTTTTGAATGTTTTTTTGATGGGCTTAGGATGTCGGGAGGATATCTTTTGTATTCAGCACCAAATCTTAGAAATACATATGTAAAACAAATAACCAACGAATCCCAACAACCTTTCATAGAAAAAGCCGACAAAATGCTTTCTCTAAACCAACAACTCCAAGAAAAGAAAACCAGATTTTTAAATCGAGTAAAAGATAATTTAGCGAAAACAGTCGAGACAAGGGGTCATGACCCCTTGGCAAATGACCCCTTGGCAAATGACCCCTTGACTATAACTATAAAAATTAGCAAAAAGTTAGATGCCTTTTACAATTACGATTTTAAAACTTTTATAGGCGAACTTAAAAAACAGAAAATTAATCTTTCGCTTGTTCAACAAGATGAGTGGGAAGAATATTTTAATGCCTACAAAACAGAAATTAATAATCTGCAAAGTGAAATAAATAAAACCGATAAGGAAATTGACCAAATGGTTTATGAGTTGTATGGGTTGACGGAAGAGGAGATTAAAATTGTGGAGGGAGCTGTGTAATGGAAAACTTAAAACGCAATGTTTTTCTATTTGGTGCAGGTGCAGTAAATGAATGGGGTGGACCCAAAACGCAAGTATTAACAGATTTACTAACAAAAGCTGGTTTTAAGACAAAAGATGGTAATACCATTACTTCTCACATACGAAAAACACTGGAAGATAATGGATATTCAGTAAATTTTGAAACTATATTAAGTGTTATAGAAGAACTTATTATTTATTTTTCTGGTTTTAAAGCATCAGTAAAAAATAGGTCATTTTTAAATTTATTTCTTAGTCAGAATAATTTGCTTTGCTTCTATTTAAACTACACTATTGTAGGTGATATTAAATCAAATTATTCCCTCAATATTCCAAATCATGATGTGGCAAGTTCAATGTATACTAAAAATAGACAAAATCCAGATCAGTTTTTTTTTGAACTGCTATTAATTAATTTATACACAGCAATTGAAATCAGGGTTGATAATTACAGTCACTCTTATAATGGAATACAAAGAAAAATTGAAAGCAATAAAAATCAGAAATTGAATGATGCATTTACAAATTGGATAAAATCTTTTATTGAACAAGATGAAATAGTCCGGCTATATACTCTAAATTACGATCGGCTTAATAAAATAATACTTAAAAACAGAGGGATTGACGTTTTTGAAGGTTTTAGCAATGAAGTTGTTTTTCCTAATAATGAAAAATTAATTGAACCAGACATTAAAAGAATAGTTATAGATACTAATTGTTTATGTAATTATAATTTGCATGGATGTACAAATTGGAAATTAGCAAAACTTAAAAATAATAAAAACTACTTACCTTTCTTAAAGGAGGGAGTCCACCTCTCATCAAATTATAATGAATCCCCAAAATTTAAAATTGAAGAAGGTAAATATGGAATTCATACAAGTATTATTTCAGGTTATCAAAAAGCACAAAGATCTGCACTATCGCCTTATAAACAAATGCAAGCCGCATTCGATAGAGATTGTTTTATAGCAAATAATCTTTACATTATTGGTTATTCATTCGGTGACGAACATATAAATGAAAGCATTAGAATGGCTTTGATTTTTAATAAGAAATTACAAATTCATATTATTGATTATTGTTTTTTAGAAAATCTGGAAGCCAAATATTACTCAGAATTTGCTTCCCTTAAACTTTTCCGTATTCGTAAAAAAGTTTCTGAAAATATCTATTCATATGGTAATGCAATTGCAAATAATTTTAGATTTAGTGATTTTCTTTTCAATCAGGAAATAAAGCGTAATGAAAAATAACTCAAAAAATCTCCCATACCAAACCGAATATGGACAAACAAAAATTGAAGTCCGTTTGGAAGAAGAAACTTTTTGGCTTTCGCAGGTGCAAATGGCAGAGCTTTTTCAAACTAAAAAGCAAAATATAAGCCTGCACATTAAAAATGTTTTTGAAGAAGGCGAGTTGGGAGAAATTTCAACTGTCAAGGATTACTTAACAGTTCAAACCGATGGCAGACATGATGTTTCAAAAGCTACAGCAACAAGAGACTTGACAGAACTAATTGATAAATTTATACTGCTTGAAAGAAAAGGAGAAGTTGGAGCAGGAACGGTTTATAAATTAATTGGCTCGAAGGGCTCATAATTGGCTCAAAGGGCTCATAATTGGCTCAAAGGGCTCATAATTGGCTCATAATGGAATCAAAACGGGAGAAAGAAAAACAACTAAATATCTTTTCAGAGGAAGGATTGTCGAATGAATGTCGGATAAATGTCGGACAAAAACCATGGCAGAAGAATTATCTGAATTGCACATTAATTGCACAAATTGCACAATGACTAAAAAAAACATTAAATTTGAACATAAAAAATAAGTATCAAATTAAAAAAAATGCATGAGAATGAATTATTCAACAGATAATCAGGATAATAAACCGGGCAAATTTGTTGATGTTGAGGAAATTATCAGAAATAAAAATCCACATCTGTTAAAGATTTTACCCGGATTTATTTTAAGATATCTTAAAAGGATAATTCATGAAAATGAAATTAATTCATTATTAAACAAGAATAGGAATAAATTCGGTTTGGATTTTGTTGATGCAGTTTTAGATGAATTCGGAGTAAAAATTGTTGTAAAAGGAGAAGAAAATATTCCTAAAACAGGTAAATATATTATTACTTCAAATCATCCTTTGGGAGGACTTGACGGTATGGCTTTAATGAGTGTAGTTGGCAAGATCAGAAAAGACCTGATTTTCCCGGTAAATGACATATTATTATATGTGCCCAACTCAAAAGAACTTTTTATTCCAATTAATAAGCATGGCAGCAATACTGAAAATATTAAGATAATCAATGATACCTTTGCTTCGGATGTTATTTTGCTTTATTTTCCCGCAGGCTTGGTTTCAAGGAAACAATCAGGGGAAATTATTGACCTGCCATGGAAAAAAACTTTTATCACAAAAGCGAAGCAATTTAAAAGGGATATAATTCCGACATATATTGACGGGCGAAATTCCAATTTTTTTTACAATTTTGCAAACCTGCGTACGTTCCTGAAGATAAAATCCAATATTGAAATGTTATACCTTGTTAATGAAACATACAAACAAAAAGATAAAACTATAAATATTATATTTGGCAAACCAATACCCTATGAAACTTTTGATAAACGAAACAGTTATTTAAAGTGGGCTGAAATACTAAAAGATCATGTTTATAATATTGGAAGAAAAGGAGAAAATACTATTTTTGATATTAAAAGTTATTAACATAATATTAAATAAATGGAAACAATAATTCCCCCTGTTGACCGCAATTTGCTTGAAAAAGAACTTGCAGATAGTACTTTTGTAAGAGATACTAATTATGGCAACAATAAGATTTTTATATTCACATGTAAATGTTCCCCAAACCTTTTAAGAGAAGTTGGAAGATTAAGGGAAATTACTTTCCGTGATGCCGGAGGCGGTACAGGAAAGTCATTTGATATTGATAAATATGACACTTCAGACATACCGTTTAAACAATTAATAGTATGGAACCCAAGGGATAAAGAAATTATTGGAGGATACAGATTTTTACATTGTAAAGAAATGCGCATTAATAAAATGGGAATTGTTCAAACTCCTACTTCAAAACTTTTTAATTTCTCAGAAAAATTTATTAAAGAATATCTTCCTTATACAATTGAACTCGGGCGGTCATTTGTACAGCCTAATTATCAGCCTACATTTAATATTCGAAAAGGTCTGCATTCGCTTGATAACATCTGGGATGGATTGGGTGCAGTCGTAATTGGAACGCCGGATGTGAAATATTTATTCGGTAAAGTAACAATGTATCCACAATTTGATTCTATTGCCAGAGATTTGATTCTTTATTTTCTTGATAAATATTTTCCGGATAAAGAACATCTTGTTTTTCCTTATGAACCATTTAAAGTTAATACGGAGAAAAAAATACTTAACAACATTTTTTCAGGCTGTAATTACGATGAAAATTATAAAATTTTATTACAAAAAGTAAGAAGCTTTAATGAACAATTTCCTCCGCTAATTAATGCCTATATGAATTTATCATCAACAATGAAAACTTTTGGAACAGCATTAAACAAAGCTTTTGGTGATGTTCTGGAAACAGGAATAATTGTAACCATTAAAGATATTTATGATATTAAAAAGGAGAGATATCTTTATACATAATAAAAATATTTACATCTTAAAGTAATCCATATTTATGCAGATTAAAAGCACAAAATTTGTTATCAGCAGTCCTGATATACAAAAATGCCCTGAACCGAATTTACCAGAATATGCTTTTATAGGCAGGTCAAATGTTGGAAAGTCTTCACTGATAAATATGCTTACAGATAATAAAAAACTGGCTAAAACTTCAGGAACTCCGGGTAAGACTCAATTGATAAATCATTTTTTAATCAATGATAAGTGGTATTTGGTTGATCTCCCGGGTTACGGATTTGCCAAATCATCAAAAAAAGCACGTGAGAAATGGGGATTGATGATCAGAAAATATTTAGTTAAAAGAAAAAACCTCTTATGTATTTTTGTTTTAATTGACTCTCGTCTCTCACCACAAAAAGCTGATATAGATTTTATTAACTGGATTGGTATAAACAAATTACCTTTTGTGATTATTTTTACAAAAACCGATAAATTAAATAAAATACAATTAACTCAAAACATAAATTTATTTAAAAACCGATTACTTGAAAATTGGGAAGAATTGCCACAGTCCTTTATTTCATCTGCAAAAACCAAATCAGGAAAAGATAATATTTTAGATTTTATTGAAAAGACAAATGCTATTTTCAGCACCTGATGGATTCAGCTAAAACCATACATTTAATGCCTTTCCATAAAGTTGTTATTTTATTAAAATAAAAAAACCGTTAAAACGGTTAGTAGTTACTGTATATTCTCAACAACCCACGACTTAAGTCGTGGGCTACTGATACTAAATGAAATCCAAAAACCGTTTTAACGGTTTATTTCCGAATTTATTGACAGATACTATTTATATTCTATCAAAACCTTTCCTTTTGAAACATTTTCACCAACTTTAATAAATATTTCTTTTATAACGCCGTCAATGGACGAAATAATATCGTTTCTCATTTTCATTGCTTCTAAAACAAGTAACTTATCGCCTATACTAACACTATGACCTTTTTTAACATAAATTTTTCGTATACCACCCGAAATAAACGCAGTTATTTTTTTTTCATCAGCATCTACATAAGGCTTTCTTGATAAATACTTTTTAGTTAAAAGAGTTTTATATTTAACATTATCAATATTCAGGTATTTATATTTTATTACCGGTTTTTTTTCACTCATAATTAATACTTTTAAAATGGTGGAATACCATGTTTTTTTTCCGGTGTTACTTCTGTTTTTTCTGAAGAAATCTCTAAAGCATGAATAAGTATGTTTCTTGTTTCGTTTGGTTCAATAACAGCGTCAATATAACCATAAGTAGCTGCAACATAAGGATTTGCAAATTTCTTCCTATACTCTGCAACTTTTTGTTTACGAACTTCATCAGGATTTTCCGCATTCTGTATTTCTTTTCTGAATATAATATTTGCAGCTCCCTCAGGTCCCATAACAGCAATTTCTGCTGTAGGCCATGCAAAAACAAAATCTGCTTTTAAATGATGTGAACACATTGCAATATATCCACCACCATAAGCTTTTCTAAGAATAAGGGTTATTTTGGGAACAGTAGCTTCTGAATATGCATAAAGTATTTTAGCTCCATGTCTTATAACTCCTGCATGCTCCTGATCAACGCCAGGCAGATATCCAGGTAAATCAACTAAAGTAACCAAAGGAATATTAAATGCATCACAATATCTAATAAATCGTCCTGCTTTATCAGATGAATCTACATCCAAAACACCTGCTAAATATAGTGGTTGGTTTGCCACAAATCCAACTGTTTCTCCACCCAAGCGTGCAAAACCTATAACAATATTAGGTGCAAACCTCTCCTGTATTTCCATAAATTCAGAATCATCACAAATAGCTTTAATAACATCTCTAACGTCATAAGGTTGTCTTGGATCCGTGGGTATAACAGAATCAATCTTATATTTTTTGGATTTGGGAGCTTTTTTTGGGAAAGGATCAGCTTTTTTCTTATTATTCCATGGAATAAAACTGATAAGTTGTTTTATCTGGTCAAAACATTCCTGTTCGCTTTCAGCATAAAAATGTGCATTACCTGAAATTTCCGAGTGAACAAGTGCACCACCGAGTTCTTCCATTGAGATTTCTTCGCCAAGAACTGTTTTTATAACCTCGGGTCCGGTGATAAACATTTTTGAAATCTTGTCAACAACAAACACAAAGTCAGTTAAAGCCGGAGAATAAACAGCACCACCTGCACAAGGACCTAAAATAACTGATATTTGCGGTATAACGCCTGATGCCTGTGTGTTTCTATAAAATATCTCTCCGTATCCGGCAAGTGAATTAACACCTTCCTGAATACGTGCACCACCTGAGTCATTTATCCCTATCAAAGGAACTTTTAATTTCATGGCATGGTCCATTATTTTGGTGATTTTTTTCGCATGCATATATCCTAAAGAACCTCCTGCAATAGTAAAATCCTGGGCATATATACAAACAGGATGTCCGCTCAATATTCCTGTGCCTGTAATTACTCCATCACCCGGAAGGTATTTTTTATCCATGTCAAAATCTTTAGCTGCATGCTCAACAAAAAGATCATATTCATAAAACGTCTTTGGATCAAGAATAGCAATTATTCTTTCTCTCGCTGTAAGTTTTCCAATTGCTTTTTGTTTTTTTATGGCTTTTGAACCTCCTCCTTTCAATGCATCACGCATTCTTCTTTTTAGATCTGAAGATTTTCGTTTTACGGGCTTATCTGAAGATTTTTGCTTATCTGTCATATCTGAATATTTAATTATTATTACAAAAATAATGTATTATCAGTAAAATGCAATGATAAATTAAATGCTATATTGCTAAAGCCCTGTAAATATTGATATTATATTTAAATAAATTTATTAACTTTGCGTTATATTGTTTTAAACAATTATAAAATCATTACCAGGTGAAAAAATATTTATTGACCACACTAATAATTTTTTGTATTGCATTACAAACGTCGGCACAAGTGAGCACTAATGATTCTTCAACCACTGTTATTATGTTTAGCGCATTTTATGGTTATCAATTTCCAGGAGGTGATATGAAAAACCGTTTTGGCAGTAATTCGGATATCGGTGTTGGCTTTCAGATTAAAACCAAAAACAACTGGATTACAGGTGTGGATTTTAATTATCTTTTTGGGGGCACTGTAAAAAACCAAAGTTCATTACTTGATATGTTAATAACAAGTAATGGAGAAATTATTGATGCTAACGGAACATACGGAATTTATCAATTATTTGAAAGGGGAATATTCTTATCCGCCAAATTCGGAAGGCTTTTTCCATTGTTTGGGCCTAATCGAAATTCAGGAATTATATTTACAGCTAGTATCGGATATTTGCAACATAAAATCCGAATTGATGTCGAAGATAACACTATTCCTCAATTAGACGGTGACTACAAAAGAGGATACGACAGGTATTCAAATGGTATTGCTATTAGTGAATTTATCGGATATATGTATTTGGGTAA
>CAZREZ010000022.1:220-16713 GCA_964599115.1 uncultured Bacteroidales bacterium | reverse complement strand
TGTATATCCGCACATTTTTTAATCTTGTTGAGGCAGTAACGAAAGGAATTAAGAATTATCTATATGTAGAAAAGTCTAGTCATTTCAAGCAAGAAGAAATTAATTTTCTTTTGGATCTGAATAAAAAACGAATTTCTTTTATCAAAAATTTCAAAAAAACCTTTAAGTATTATGCAAAGGTTAACCAAAAGGAAGATGAACTTCAGGCTTTTCTGGCCCAAAATGAATTCAGTACATTTCAAAAATCATTAGAAATCAGGGACAACTTGATTCACCCAAAAAAGCATATGGATATACTTATTTCAGAGAAACAAATATCTATTATATCTGATTCATATAATTGGTGGGAAAGTTTGGTTTTTGATATTTTAGATACTGTTTTAATAAAAGATAAAAACTAGCCACAACAAACAGATGGTATAAAATTTGCAGATTTAAGAGGATTTCATAAATTTTGAGAGTTCAAATTTATAATTTTTTATCTTTTAAATATTCTATAAAAAACAATTCGCTTTAGTTAAAAAAAATGAGTTTTTTTGTAAAAAATAATTTGATATGGAAACAATATGAGTAGAAATAATAAATCCCAAAGCAAAAAGTATTCTGGATGGATTAGCTGAATTAAAATTGATTTAAGAACATAATAACTTTGTTAATAAAACAAAGTTTTATAAGATAATAGTATATTATTTGTCGGGATGGTGAGACTCGAACTCACGACCTCTGGTCCCCCAGACCAGCACGCTAACCAACTGCGCCACATCCCGGATATTTCTTCTGCAAAAGTAATATTTTTTATTCAATTAATTCACTTTCCCCTAAAAGTGGGCTAACTAATATTTTGATGTGCTTGGGTGTATAATAATTTGATTACTTTTATAGCATCTTCTTTAAGTTTTGTTTTCTTTCGATTGAAAAAGATAAAAAGTATTTATTTTGATTTATTGAACCCCGTTGGGGTTACTGATATGATTTTCACCTTTTTAGCCACAGGTGAAACCTGTGGCTAATCACGTTTAACCACTTCGTGGTTTGATATTGCAAATGATATATTACATAATTCTTAAATAATTTAGCAATAAAATACACCCCCCTTCTTGCAAGTACGTGTAATGGCATTGCACGACCAAAAGCTTCCCTAAGCACATAAAAATATTATTTAACCGAAAAGTGCTTGTCAAAACTTTTTACTTTTGTCTTTTATCTTCTTCTTGAATATTGCAGTATAAATTATTTAATTGTCAGTATAAATATTGTAATTTTAC
The DNA here is from genome assembly GCA_964599115.1 of uncultured Bacteroidales bacterium. Classification (GTDB taxonomy): domain Bacteria; phylum Bacteroidota; class Bacteroidia; order Bacteroidales; family JADFUO01; genus JADFUO01. The sequence continues at coordinate 15,448 of CAZREZ010000022.1, read as the reverse complement.
ACCTGATAAACTTAACTAAAATGAATGAAAATATTGAAAAAGCAAAATGCCTGATTATCGGTTCCGGTCCGGCAGGTTACACAGCAGCAATTTATGCAGCAAGAGCTGATCTGAAACCAATCGTTTACGAGGGTATACAACCCGGCGGACAATTAACAATAACTACAGAAGTTGATAATTTTCCGGGCTACCCCGAGGGAGCTCAAGGACCTGCAATTATGGAGGACCTAAAAAAACAGGCAGAGCGATTTAATACGGATGTCCGCTTCGGAATGATTACTGAAGTTGATTTTTCAAAAAGACCCTTTAAAGTTATAGCAGATGACGGCAAAATAATTATTGCTGAAACGGTAATAATAGCAACAGGTGCATCAGCAAGATGGTTAGGAATGGAATCCGAACAAAAATTTAATGGTTACGGAGTTTCAGCTTGTGCAACCTGTGACGGATTTTTTTATAAAGGAAAAGATGTTGCAATTGTCGGTGGTGGTGATACTGCAGCTGAAGAAGCAACCTATCTTGCCAAGCTTTGTAATAAAGTTTATCTGATTCATCGAAGAGATGAATTGAGAGCTTCAAAAGCAATGCAGAATAAAATATTTGACACACCGAATATTGAAGTAATCTGGGATCATGTACCTAAAGAAATTACCGGTACTGAAGAAGGATTTTCAAAAGCTGTAACAGGTGCTACTTTAACTAATGTTAAAACAGGTAAAGAAAGGAAAATTAATATTGATGGATTTTTTGTAGCGATAGGTCATAAACCAAATTCAGATATTTTTAAAGGTCAGATTGAGATGAATGAAACAGGCTATATTAAAACTACCCCGAATTCAACAAAAACCAGTATTGAAGGTATATTTGCCTGCGGTGATGTTCAGGACCATGTTTTCAGACAGGCAGTAACAGCAGCAGGAACCGGTTGTATGGCTGCTATTGAAGCGGAAAGGTTTTTAGCTTCTTAACATTTATTTGTCATAATATATTTAAACATAAAAAGAAATCTATTCAAGATAATAACTTAGCGTAGCATAGCTACAAACAAATTAACTTAAGTGATAGTTAATAAAAAGTCTGCAGTCGTCGATTAACAGACTGAGGACTGAAGACTTAGGACTGGGGACTAAAGATTGATAATCAAAAAAACAATACTTTGCTAAAAAAACAAAGTTTTACAGGATAATAACAAAATGGGTATCAGGGAAACTGAAATAAAAAAGGCCTCATGGGTTAGCATTTTTGGAAATGCTTTTTTATCAATCTTAAAAATTGTAATTGGTTTTATTTCTGGCAGCTTGGCTGTTGTTGGTGATGGAATTGACTCTGCAAGTGATATTATAATTTCGGTAATTACACTTATTACAGCTCGTATAATTTCAAAACCTCCTGATATTAAACATCCTTATGGATATGAACGTGCCGATACTATAGCCTCAAAAGCATTGTCATTTATTATTTTCTTTGCAGGCATACAATTGGCAATTTCTACAATTTCAAAGTTAATTGAAAAAACTCCTCAGGAAATCCCGTCAATAATTGCGATCTATGTAACAATTATCTCAATTATAGGTAAACTATTGCTCGCTTTTTATCAATTTAAAATTGGCAAAAAAACAAAAAGTTCAATGTTGCTTGCCAATGCCAAAAACATGCAAAATGATGTTATTGTTTCAGTTGCGGTTCTTGTCGGGTTAATTTTCACATTTGTTTTAAAAATTCCTGCCTTTGATACAATAATCGCCTTAGCTGTTAGTTTGTGGATTATGTTTACAGCTTATAAAATATTTATGCAGTCAAATACTGAACTTATGGATGGCATTAAAGATCCGACTATTTATAATAAAATTTTTAAAGCGGTTTCTGAAGTTGAAGGAGTTTCTAATCCTCATAAAGTAAGATTACGGAAAATAGCACATAATTATATAATTGAAATTGATATTGAAGTTGACGGAAATTTAAGTGTGAACGAATCTCATAAAATTGCCCATCTTGTTGAAAGAAGCATAAAAAATAGAATTGAAAATGTTTATGATGTTTTAATTCATGTTGAACCTTACGGCTCTACTGATGAAGATGAAAAATATGGAGTTTCTGATAAAGACCTTGTTGGGATGTAATTAAAACGTGTGCATAAAGTCAAACAAATTATTAATTAAGATTATTTTTCAACTCTTTAGTAGCTTGGTATTCAAAGAGTTTAATTGCTTTCCCAATAACTATTTCAATGTAAATACAAATCCTGCCATTTTATCTGATTTTCATTTTTTATCTTTGCGGATGTATTAAAAATACGAAACCTTAGCAAAACACATCTTTTGCTCAACTTCTTCGTTGTCAACAAAATTCAAACTCCTCATTAACAAAGGTTAACTGCGGGATTGAATTTGTCTTCAGCCTCGAATTTGAACAAAATCTGAAGTTTTGCAAAGGTTTCAATACTATAAAATTAATATATCCGGATAATGATATTATTTTTCAAAGGTTCAAAAAATATTTATTACGCAGTTGACTCAAATAAAAAAGCCAACCATAACGATAATAAAAAACTTTCATGGTTATTAGGAAATGCAGTGTATCTTGGTAAAAATTCTTTAAAAGGATATTTTATCGGACCTCGAAAAGAAATGATAACCCCGTGGAGTACTAATGCCGTTGAAATTACTCAGAACATGGGAATTCAAAGTATTGAAAGAATTGAAGAATTCACAAAAACAGAAGATAAAAATACTCTCTTTGATCCTATGCTTCAGGTATTTTACAATGATCTTACTCAGGGTATATTTACTATTGACAAAAAAGCTGACCCGACAATTCATATCGAAAATATTAAAAAATACAATAAACAGGAAGGTCTTGCTTTAAGCGATGACGAAATTCTTTATTTGGATAAAATTTGTAATAAAATCGGAAGGAAATTAACTGACAGCGAAGTTTATGGATTTGCACAGGTTAATTCAGAACATTGCCGGCATAAAATTTTTAACGGTACATTTATTATTAACGGTAAAGAAAAAAAAGATTCATTATTCACTTTAATCAAAAAAACTTCCAAAATAAACCCAAATAAATTAGTTTCAGCATACAAAGACAATGTAGCTTTTATTCTTGGCCCTAAAGTTGAACAATTTTCTCCCGAAACTCAGGATAAAGCGGATTTTTTTATTGTAAGAGATATTGATACTGTAATTTCGTTAAAAGCCGAAACACATAATTTCCCTACAACTGTTGAACCTTTTAACGGTGCTTCAACCGGAACTGGTGGAGAAATAAGGGACAGGATGGCAGGTGGAAAAGGAAGTATACCAATGGCAGGTACAGCCGTTTACATGACTTCATATCCAAGATTGGAAAATAACAGATTATGGGAAGGAAAAACAACACCCAGAAAATGGTTGTATCAAACACCTGAGGAAATTCTTATCAAAGCTTCAAATGGTGCAAGTGATTTCGGGAATAAATTCGGACAACCTCTTATCTGTGGCAGTCTTCTGACTTTTGAGCATTTTACGAATAATAAAAAATACGGATACGACAAGGTTATTATGCTTGCAGGAGGAGTCGGCTTTGGGAAGAAAGAAGATAGTCTTAAAGATATCCCTGAAAAAGGAGACATTATTGTGGTTCTTGGAGGTGATAATTACAGGATTGGGATGGGCGGCGGTGCTGTTTCTTCCGTTGCAACAGGCGAATATGGAAATACTATTGAACTGAATGCAGTGCAAAGAGCTAATCCTGAAATGCAAAAAAGAGTGATGAATGCAATTCGGGCTCTTACCGAAGCTAAAAAAAATACAATCATATCTATTCATGACCATGGTGCAGGTGGTCATCTTAATTGTCTTTCGGAGTTAGTTGAAGAAAAAGGAGGAACAATAGATATTAATAAATTGCCGATAGGAGATACAACTTTGTCTGCTAAAGAAATTATTGGTAATGAATCGCAAGAAAGAATGGGACTGGTTTTGAAAAAAGAAGATTACAACCTCCTGAATAACATTGCTGAACGTGAAAGAGCCCCCATTTATGCTGTTGGTAAAATTACAGATGAGAAATATTTTAAATTTGAAGATAAAAAAAACGAACCTCCTATTGATCTTAAACTTGAGTATTTGTTCGGTAAACCACCGAAAACAGTTATTATTGATAAAACTGTTGAAAATAATTTTGAGCGAATATCTTACAATAAATCAAATATTTATGAATATCTAAAAAATGTTTTACAATTGGAAGCAGTTGCATGCAAAGACTGGTTGACCAACAAAGTAGATCGTTCGGTTACCGGTAAAGTAGCCAAACAGCAATGTGCAGGAACTGTCCAGTTACCATTAAATGATTTAGGTGTAGTGGCTTTGGATTATAAGGGAGTAAAAGGCATTGCAACATCAATCGGGCATGCTCCGGTAAGTGCTTTGGTTAATCCTGCAAAAGGGTCTGTGCTTTCAATTGCCGAAGCATTAACAAATATTATCTGGGCACCAATTGAAGATGGTTTAAAAGGAATTTCGCTTAGTGCCAATTGGATGTGGCCATCAAAAAACAATGGTGAAGATGCAAGACTATATGAAGCAGTTCGGGCTGTCAGCGATTTTGCCTGTGAACTGGGAATAAATATACCTACCGGCAAAGATTCGCTTTCAATGACACAAAAATACAGCAATGGGAATGTGGTTTTTGCTCCCGGAACAGTTATTATCTCAGCAGCAGCTGAAGTTAAAAATATTAAAAAAGTTATCTCTCCGGTTTTAAAAAAGGATTTGAATACATTATTGATTTATATTGATTTTTCAAAAGATAAATTTAATCTTGGAGGAAGCAGCTTTTCGCAGGTTGTGAATGAAATAGGCAAAACAACTCCAACAGTGAAAGATGCTGGATATTTCAAAAAAACATTTAATGTTATTCAGAAACTGATTTCAAGAAATAAAATTATTGCAGGACATGATATTTCAGCAGGTGGAATTATCACTGCTTTACTTGAAATGACTTTCAGCTCAAATAAAACAGGTTTGGATATTGATCTTTCGGAATTATATGAAAATGATATTATAAAACTATTATTCAGCGAAAATCCTGGCATTATAATACAAGTAAAGGATAACGATTTTATTAATGAGTTTCTCAAGACTAATAATATTGATTATCATGTCATTGGAAAACCATGCTCAGAAAGGCTTATTAAATTAAAAAATAATTCTGAAAAATATAATTTTGACATAAATGAATTAAGAGACATTTGGTTTAAAACATCTTATCTTTTTGATAAAAAACAGTGCGGTGAAAAACTTGCTTTGGAGAGATTTAAAAATTATAAAAATCAGGAACTGAAATATAAATTCAACAATGATTTTTCAGGCAAATTATCACAATATAATATTGATTCTAACCGTAGAAAGCCAACTGGAATAAGAGCTGCAATTATCCGCGAAAAAGGAGTTAACGGTGATCGCGAGATGGCTTACTCAATGTACCTTGCAGGTTTTGATGTTAAAGACGTTCACATGACCGACCTTATTTCGGGAAGAGAAACACTTGAGGATATAAATTTTATTGTATTTGTCGGAGGTTTTTCAAATTCTGATGTACTTGGCTCTGCAAAAGGGTGGACAGGTGCATTCCTTTATAACGAAAAAGCAAAAAAATCACTTGAGAATTTTTATGCAAGAAATGACACTCTAAGTTTGGGGATTTGTAATGGTTGCCAGCTAATGGTTGAGCTTGATTTGATTTATCCCGACCATGACGAAAAACCTCAAATGCTGCATAATGATTCACATAAATTTGAATCAGCTTTTATAAATGTTGATATTCATAAAAATATTTCAGTTATGTTGAAATCCCTTGAAGGTTCACGACTTGGAATTTGGGTGGCACATGGTGAAGGGAAATTTCATTTTCCGTATAAGGCAGAGTTTATGTATAATATTCCTGTAACTTTTAGCTATAAAAAATATCCCGGAAATCCTAATGGTTCGAAATTTTCGGCAGCAGCAATTTGCTCTGATGACGGCAGACACCTTGCTATGATGCCACATATTGAGCGTGCAATATTTCCATGGCAGTGGGCAAATTATCCTGAAAAACATAATAATGATGAAATTACTCCATGGATAGAAGCTTTTGTTAATGCAAGGGAATGGATCAAAAATAAAATCTCTCGCTGATTAGTGTTTGTCCATAATGTCCGATTTCTTCGTTACGCTTGTCTTGAAAATCAGTCATTTACAAAAGTAAACTCCTGATTTTCAAGACTGCGCAAGCCTCGAACTCGAACATTCTGAACTAAACACTTGACTTTATGGACGGATACTAATTACGATAACAAAAACAGATAATTTTTCAGCGAAAAGCTGCGAGATAAAATTAAAATCCTCAATGAAAAAAATTGTTTTAATCACAGGAGCAACCAGCGGAATAGGCAAAGCCTGTGCCATTAAATTTGCCCAAAATAATTATTACCTTATTATCACAGGAAGAAGAAAAGAAATTTTAAACAATCTTGCTGATGATCTTGTAAGGAAATATAAGATTGAAGTTTTACCTCTGAACTTTGATATAAGGGATAAAAAATCTGTACAAACCAATATTGATTCACTTCCCGAAAGCTGGAAAAAAATTGATGTGCTCATCAACAATGCTGGTCTTGCAGTTGGACTTGATCCAATACAAGAAGGTGACATTGATGACTGGGAACGAATGATTGATACAAATATCAAGGGATTGCTTTATGTATCAAGGGTTGTAATGCCGTTAATGATAAAAAATAAAAAAGGACATATCATAAATATAGGTTCAATTGCCGGAAGAGAAACCTACCCGAAAGGAAATGTTTACTGTGCTACCAAACATGCTGTTGACTCATTAACCAAAAGCATGAGAATTGATCTTTTGGAACATGGAATAAAAGTTACTCAAATATCTCCCGGCGCAGTTGAAACTGAATTTTCTGTTGTCAGATTTAAAGGAGATAAAAAAACTGCAGATAAAGTTTATGAAAATTTCTATCCGCTTAAAGCTGTGGACATTGCTGAAGTTGTTTATTACGTTACTACACTTCCAAAACATGTAAATATTAATGATATGTTAATTATGCCAACTGCTCAGGCAAATGCTGGTAGAATTCATAAAGTTTGAGGTTTTGCCAAAGGCATAACTTTATAATATGTTTGAACTTATTTAATGTTTTTTTTGCTTCGCCTTCTACTAATGACAACTATAGTGCATTGGGTTGTATGTCTGATGATTATGGTTTTTGATTAATTTTTAAGTTTCAGATTAAATCACAAAAAACAAATAATATCCAAAACACAAAAACCAATAATCAAAATGCTTATCTTTTTTGTTTGGAATTTGAATATTGGAATTTGAAATTTATTTGAGATTTGGAATTTTTGTCATATCGCTTTGTGTGCCCTTTTTTCGGGTATATTTACTCGGGATGACAGTTTTATGTTGTCATCTTTTCGAAAAGCTTGTAATTCTTAGTAATAATAATAACTTTGTCTTTAAAATTAAAAATTACTATATGAAGAAACAGATATTATCTTTATGTTTAGTATGTATATTTAGTGTTGGTTTTTCACAGGATAATGATTGGCATACATATTATGAAAAATCAGGTTTTAAAGAAACACCACGTTACAAACAAACCGTTGAATATTGTAAAAAGCTTGCAGATGCAAGCCCATTGATCAAATATGTTAGTTTTGGAGTAAGTCCGCAGGGACGCGAGCTTCCTATTTTAATCATTGACAATAATGGAAATTTTACTCCCTTAAAAGTTCATAAGTCCGGTAATGCTGTTTTTTTAATTGAAGCAGGTATCCATCCGGGTGAGATTGACGGAAAAGACGCAGGTTTAATGTTTATCAGAGATATTGCTATTTTTAAAAAATATGAAGATTTGCTTGATCATGTTACTATTTTATTTATACCGATTTTTAATGTTGACGGGCACGAACGTTTTGGTCCTTATAATCGTATCAATCAAAATGGACCTAAAGAAATGGGATGGCGCACAACCGCCCAAAACCTGAACTTAAATCGTGATTTTTTAAAAGCTGATACTCCTGAAATGAAAGCATGGCTTAAAATGTTCAATAAATGGCTGCCTGATTTTTTTGTTGACATTCATGCTACCGACGGTGCTGATTTTCAATATGTGATGACTTACGCTCTTGAAATTTGGGGGAATATGGATCCAGGACTTACTGCTTGGGCAGAAAATGAATATCTGAAAGTGATGGAAGAAGATATGGAAAAAGCCGGTTACCCGATATTTCCTTATGTTGCTTTTCGCAGATGGCATGACCCCAAGAGTGGACTTCACAGCATGTTATCTCCTCCAAGATTATCACAGGGATATACGGCTATTCAAAACCGTATCGGCTTTTTAGTTGAAAATCACATGCTGAAAGATTATAAAACACGTGTTTCGGCAACTTATGAGACACTTGTTATTACTTGTAAAATTTTGAATAAGGAATATAAAAAACTTATTATGCTGAATAAAAAAGCAGATGAATATTCAGCCGGCAGTGAATTCAGGAGTAAAAAATTTCCAATTGATTTCAGAGCTTCAAACGACAGCATTATGGTTGATTTTAAAGGATTTGAATATGAAGTTGAGAGTAGCAATTTAAGCGGAGGAAACTGGTTTAAATATTCTGATAAGCCTGTAGATTTCAAACTTCCGTATTTTAATGACCAAAAACCTTTGGTTAAGGTTGAATTACCTGAAGCATATATTATCCCTCCTGAATGGATTGATATAATTGAACGGCTTGAATTACATGGTATAAAATATTCACAGCTTGATGAACCTATTGTAATTCCTGTAAAAACATATAAATTCAAAGATGTAAGTTGGCGTCAATTTCCTTATGAGGGCAGGCATCCGGTTAGTTTTGATTATGATGAGATTATTGAAGAGCGGGAATTTCCTGCAGGTTCGGTTGTAATTGATATGAATCAGCGAGCAGCTCGAGTAATTGCTCATATTCTTGAGCCCAAAGCTCCCGATTCATATCTCTATTGGGGATTTTTTGATGCGATTTTTGAACAAAAAGAATATGCCGAATCTTATGTAATGGAATCTTTAGCCAGAAAAATGCTTGCTGAAGATCCGGAACTGAAAAAAGAATTTGAGCAAAAAAAAATCAACAATCCGGATTTTGCTAATAATTTCCGGGCAATTCTCAACTGGTTTTACAGTAAAACACCTTACTGGGACCAGAAAAAAAATATTTATCCTGTTGGGAAAATTTATAACAGAGAAATAATTAAATGATTAAATGGTTGGATGGTTAAATAAAGACACTAACTATTTTCAAATGAGTAGAAAATAAACCGATTAAATCGGGAAGACCAAAGTAGAGAGTAGTTGGGTTGAAAATCTAAAACCTGTAGTGAGTTTGTCGAAGTAACAATATTCAATTTAAACAACATGTTGGTAGTTTTGACTTTATAAGTGACTAAAACCCATTCAATTTCATTGTTACTGTTGGTATCAGAAGCAGGAATCCTATTATCATTAAGACTATCATAAAAGGTAGAATCCATTTTACCCATTTTTCATAAGGTATTCTTGCAACTCCCAAAACTGCAATCAACACTCCAGAGGTAGGTGTTATCATATTTGTAAATCCATCGCCAAACTGAAAAGCCATAACTGTTGCTTGTCGTGAAATGCCTATAAGGTCGGAGAATGGTGCCATAATTGGCATGGTCAAAGCAGCTTTTGCAGAACCCGATGGGATCACGATATTAATTATTGTTTGAATCACATACATTATACCTACCGAAGCAATATTCCCCATCTCGCTCATAGATTTTGACAACCCATATAATATTGTATCAACAACTCTCCCGTCTTCAAGAATTACTATAATACCTCCTGCCAAACCTACAATCACTGCTGCTGATAAAATATCTTTAACTCCGCTGAGAAATAGGTCGGTTATTTTATTAGGTGAATAATTCATTGCAATGCCTGAAAAAATGCCCATAGCAAAAAATAATGTAGCTATCTTCATGATATACCAGCTATAACCCATTACTCCTACTATCAAAAAATAAATTGTATAAAGTAATAATGATAAAACAAAAAAGTGAACGGATTTTCGTAGCGTAAATATTCCGGTAATTGCAAATAATAAAACGGAAATAGGTATCATTGGTAGAGAAGTTGACGAATTACCTATTTTCATTTCTGTCATTGGAAAAATTATTGAAAAAATAATAAGTGCTGTAAGAATAATTCCATATGTTATCCAACCAGATATATGTGTTTTATAAACAATTGATTCAATATCCTGGTTTCCTTTTTTACGCCAGTATTCATCTTCTTTAAAAACAGGAGACGCTTTAGGATTATGTTTAACTTTATGGGCATATCTTAGTATAAAAATTATCCCGATAAGATTAATAACAATCCAGCAGAAAAAACGGTATTCAATGCCCGAGAATAATGGAAGTTCGGCTATACCTTGTGCAATGCCAATTGTAAACGGATTAAGAATAGCACCTGCAAAACCCAATCCTGCTGCCACAAACACCAAACAAACACCAGTAATTGAGTCATAACCCATTGAAATTGCAAGTGGCACCAAAATGATAATAAATGCTATGGTTTCTTCACTCATGCCAAAAATAGCACCAAAAGCACTAAACATAATCATTATTAGAACCATTACAAAATTATCAACTCCAACTTTTTTAAAAAAAGCATTCCTTTCCAATCTTTCAGTAAATTTTAAAAATGAAAATATCCCAACGTCAATCGCACGGCTGTGGTTCATGATCCAAAACGCACCTCCAATCATCAAAATAAAAACTATTATTCCGGATTGCTTTACAAAACCTTTAAACAAAGCAGCAAACACCTGCCATGTTTGTGCATGGCTGTCAACATATTTGAAAGTCAGTTCGGTTTTTTCAATTCCATCTTTTTCAACAATCTGTTCAACATATTCGCCACCCGGAATTATCCATGTCATAACAGCAGATAAAATAATGATGTAAAATATAATAACGTATGTGTGCGGAATTTTTTTGTTCTTTAGCATAAACATTTATTTTAGGATTGGCTAAAATAAATAATTCTCTTATCTTCGCAATTTAATTTTACAATTTTATTTATTGGGATTTACAAATGAAGATATTTTTTAATCAGCCGTATTTTGCAGGAGAGGAAATACAGAATATTATTAATGGTGGATTAACAGGACATCTTTCGGGAAACGGTATTTTTACAAAAAAATGCCATGAGTTTTTTGAAAAAAAATATAGATTTAAAAAAGCTTTGCTTACAACTTCCTGCACTGATGCTTTGGAAATGGCTGCAATTTTATCTGATGTCAAACCCGGAGATGAAGTAATAATTCCTTCTTTTACTTTTGTTTCTACAGCAAATGCTTTTGTTTTAAGAGGTGCCAAAATTGTTTTTGCCGACAGCAGCGAAAATACTCCAAATATTGATGTTGAAAAAGTTGAAGATCTGATTAATGAGAACACTAAGGCAATAGTAGTTGTACATTATGCCGGCATAGCTTGCGACATGGATAAAATTATGGATTTAGCTGAAAAACATAATTTGTTTGTAATTGAAGATTCAGCCCATGCGATTGATTCATATTATAAAAACAAACCATTGGGAAGTATAGGAAATTTGGGTGCTTTTTCATTTCACGAAACTAAAAATATCATTTCCGGTGAGGGAGGAATGTTAACCGTTAATGATGACAAACTTGTTAAACGCTCTGAAATTATTTGGGAAAAAGGTACAAACCGCGCTGCTTTTTTCAGGGGCGAAATAAAAAAATATGATTGGGTTGATGTTGGTTCTTCATTTTTGCCTTCTGATATCATTGCTGCTATCCTATTCGGACAGATAAGTAAACTGAAGGAGATCCAAAAAATGAGATTAGGAGTATGGAATAATTATTATAAAAAATTAAAACCGCTTGAAGAAAAAGGATTACTTCAATTGCCATACATTCCTTCTTATGCAACTAATAACGGTCACATGTTTTATATAGTTACTAAAAATTTAACAGAAAGGAACAATCTTTTAAAATATTTGAAGAAAAATAATATTTATGCTGTTTTCCATTACCTGCTTTTACATTCCAGTGAATATTATAAGGATAAGCATGATGGAAGAGAATTACCAAATGCCGAACGTTTTTCCGATTGTATTATCCGGCTACCATTTTATAATGTCCTTAAAGAAGAACAAATAGAATACATTGTGGAAAAAATAAATAAATTTTATAATTGAGTTTAGTGAGCTTTCATACCTGTAATAACACTTCTGAATAATCAGATTCTGCTAAACCGAGAGCTTCGGATCGATTCATCTTAATAGAACTCAGTCAATGTCATCTTTAAAGTATCCAGAAGTTCTTCTTTAGACCTTTCCTGGCAATTAACACCGGTAATTTCTTCTATCCATCCAACCTACCAATCATCTTCTTGTTTTATAATGGCTGTGTAAGTATTTCCCATTTATCCTCCTAATATCATAATATTACTTTTAAAAAAATCACAACATCCAATAATAAAATTCCAACTAATGATTGTTTGTTTCATAAAAATGCATTTCCCTGATATATTTATAAACCTTTTCGGGAAGCATGTATTCAATATTTTTTCCTTCGCTGATTGCTTTGCGGATAAAGCTTGATGATATTTCCATTAACGGTGCTTTGAATACTTTTATTTTAGGATGGTCTTTATAAACGCCCATCTCGTAATTGGGACGGTTGTAAACGTAAATTTCGTATTGTATAAGAATTTCCTTGTAATTTTTCCATTTGTGGAAAGTAGGAAAAATGTCGGTTCCGGCAATTAAAATAAATTCATTTTCAGGGTATTTTTCATGCAGGTAAGTGAGAGTATCAATGGTGTAAGATGGTTTGGGGAGTTTGAATTCAATATCTGTTGCTCTCAGGTTTGAGTTGTCTTCAATGGCAATATTCACAAGCTTAAAACGATGGTAATCAGCAAGTAAGGTCTTTTTCTTTTTTAACGGATTGTGAGGTGAAATTACAAACCATACCTGCGACAGGTCTGTGAATTCAACCATATATTCGGCAATAATCAAATGTCCGATATGAATCGGATTGAATGACCCGAAAAATAAACCTGTTTTTTTATTTTTTGTTTTAATTATATTTTTCAACTTTTATCTTTTTACTTTTATCTTTTATCTTCTATGTTATCCGGCTTATGGTTTAAAAAGTATTTTCCCTTTTGACATATTTGTGATATATTGCCTGATAGCTTTAACAACATCCTCAAGTTTAAATTCCCCCTGTATTTCTGTCCGGATTTCACCGTTAATAATCATATTCTGTAAAATTAAAGAAATTTCATTAAATCTTTTTTTGCCAATCTCCTTTATCCATTCATTAAGATTAAAACCTGTTAAAGTTTTATCTTTAAATATAATTTCTAATGTGCTGATATCTGAAACAGCTTTGCCTGACAAACCACCATAAAGAATTGTTTTTGAACCGGGCGGCATCGCATTAACAATTTGCCCTGTAATTTCTCCGCCAACAGCATCAAATGCTGTAACAGCATTTATTTCATAAGCAAGTTTTGTTAGTTGCTCCTCAAAACCTTCTGTTTGTGAATTTAAAACATATTCTTCTCCTCGATTTTTCAAAAGCTCAATATGTTCATCTTTCCTTACAATATTTATAATTTTAATCTTTTCTTTTTTAGCCATACTTTGTATAAAAATCCCTATTTGGCCGGAAGCAGCATTCTGGATAATTCCATTGGTATGCATTTGTTTAGCTATATCAAGAAGTCCGTAAGCTGTAAACGGATTTATTGAAAAACAAGCTGCTTGTTCAATATCCATTTTTTCTTTTATTATAATACAATTATTTGCTTCAGCAATAAAATATTCTGCCCATGTTCCGTTGCTATCATTTTGTGCAAAACAACTTACTTTTTTACCCAAAAGATGTTGTGCTTCCTTTCCTGTTTCAACCACTTTGCCACTACCCTCAAAGCCCAAAACGCAAGGCAATGTTTTTTCAATATTATACATACCTCTGATAAATGCAATATCCGAAGGATTACAGGGTGCAGCTTCAATCTTTATCAATACCTGATTTGAGCCGGGTTTTGGAATATCCTTTTCTTCAATCCTTAAACTCAGCATAGCCCTGATGATGTTTGAATTATATGAAGGTAAAATAATGGCTTTCATTTTGTCGGGAGTATTAAATTTATCCATGGTGTTTATAACATAATAATGATTTCTATCTTTTATATCTTGAAGTCTTTTATTTGCTATATTACCAACATTTCTATCTTTTGTATCTTGAAGTCTTTTATTTGCTATATTATCAACATTTATATTTTTTTTAACTTGAATATATTATGGTTTCGTTGTTTTCAATTCTTTAAGTTGGCAATGAGAAAGCAAGCTCTTTTGCAATTTTAGATTGTGATTGGGCTGGTGTGAATTGCAAATGTGCTTGCAATGTTTGGTTTTTAATATTATCGTACTCTTTTTTTTCTTTATAATATTTAGAGCTAGGATTTTTAATGTCCTCTCTACTTATTAAATAATGTTCATTAATAAATTTTATTATTGATGTATTTGCAGTATATTTTGAAATGGTTTTGAATTCATTGGTGTGAATAATTTTTTTAATAATATCCTTATTTGATTGTTTGAAAATATTAAATTCATTCCACCATCTTTCAGTATATCCTCTTTCTTCAAAGAAAAATCTATAAAGGATATAAGTTTCAGGCATAATAAGTATCTTAAAATATTCGTCAAGATTTTCTCCAAATGCTTTATAAAAAAAACTTTGACCTTTTCCTGTTTTACCTTTTGTTGCATTTAAAACGGTTTGTACTGCTCGAATATATTTTCTATTCCAATGTGGTCCTAAATAATTCCTATTTTTATACCATTTATCACCATTAATCGGATGAAATTTCATTGGAAAAGAATAAATATTAATATCTAAAGTTTCGCAAAGTTCGATATTAATCCTTAATCTTTGATAAAGTTCTTCTGGTTTATCTTTTTCATTGTATAAAAGATAATTTGACAAATTGTGTATTCCATATTTTGCTGCTAATTCAATTGCTCTTGTATATACCGTTTCATATTTCATGCTATCAAATGCTATTCTTAAAGGTCTTATAGGTATTTCACTTAATAATTGCATTTTCTTTTCATCTAAAATTCGT
>CAZREZ010000022.1:0-210 GCA_964599115.1 uncultured Bacteroidales bacterium | reverse complement strand
CGTCAAGTCCTTGATTGAAATCAACATATCTTTGTTTTGGAGCCTTGTTTCTATACTTTTCAAATAGATCTTTTATTTTTGGATATACAGAGATTAATTTTTCTTTGTTGTTGTTTCAATTTTTAATAGATCATATTCATCTAATAAGTTATACAAATCCTGCTGAACTTTATTTTTCACTTTTTGCAAAAGAAATTGAATTAAAGTAAA
>CAZREZ010000021.1:10275-16746 GCA_964599115.1 uncultured Bacteroidales bacterium | reverse complement strand
GTTTTTCAAATGTTCTATTATTCTATTATTCAAATGTTCAAATGGAAAGGTGAACAGTAACATAGTTTTTATGCTAAAATTTATTTTTTTATAAAGATAATAAATTTAGATGTGATGTACAAGATTTATTGTAAAAATGTTGAAATGTTAAAATTTTAAGTCGGCAGTCGGCAATTTCACAGTCAGCAATTAGCAGTCAGCAGTTGGCAAACCCGTAACCTCAACCAGTCGGCAGACGGCAAAAACCCTCAATTAATCTATAATTAATGTCAATCCCGAGTAAATATACCCTAAAAAAGAACACGCAAAGCGATATGACAAAAATTCCAAATCTCAAATAAATTTCAAATTTCAATATTCAAATTCCAAACAAAAGAGATAAGCATTTTGATTATTGGATTTTAGGCAAAAACTCGTAACCCGCAACTCGTAACAAGTCGGCAGTCAATATCCGCATAGCGCCTTGGAGGCGCAAAAACTCGTAACCCGTAACCCGTATTCAATATCCTCATAGCGCCTTGGTGGCGCTTTGCGGGTGAGACGTAAATAAAGTATGGAATTGTCAATCTTCTGAAATTATTTGAACTCCTTTATTACTTACTTTTGTTTTATAAACTTTAACAAAATGAGGATTTTGGGCAAAACCTTTTTGCATGATACCGGCAATATCATCCATTTTATCCTCTTCACAAACAGCAAATACAGATGAACCTCCGCCACTGATATTGCAACCATAAGCACCTGAGTCAAGTATCTTTCTTTTTATTTCTTTGTATTCGGGTATGGCAGCACCACGAACAGGTTCATGAATATAATCAACGCTCACAGCACTGCCGAATTCTTTAATATCTTTTATGTGAATTGCATGAATAACGCGTGAACACCGTGCCATCTGCTCTTTAAGTTTTTCCTGCCCGATTTCATAAGTAATAAACCCGCGCGTTGTCCGCTGACTCTTTTTAATCACTGCAAGAACAAACGGGAATTCAGGAATATCAAGCTTTAAAACGTCAATAGGATTATAACTTTTTACAAGCACAAATCCCCCAAGTAATGCAGCAGCAACATTATCGGCATGAGGTGAGCCACCTGAAGCTATTTCCCCCATTCTTGCCAGATCAATCATTTCATTATCCGGCAGGTTAAGATCAAACAGTTTGTTAAGTCCGAAAATACATGCGGCAGCAGAGGCGCCGGTAGTTCCCAATCCACCACCTGATGTCATGTTTTTTATGATTGTAATATTTACTCCCCTGTTTATTTTTTTTCTTTTAAGTAATTCCAAAACGGCAAGACCTGCGGTATTATCATGAACATTAACAGGAATATTCTGGGTATCACCGGTAATTTTTATGTTAATTGTTCCGGTGTCATTCAATGATAATTTTATCTCATCATAAGGCTCTTTTAAAGCCATAGCAAAAATGTCGTAACCGGGACCAACGTTTGCACTTGTAGCCGGAGCTCTTAATCTTATTTTATTCATTTGTGATTTTATATTAAGCCAACATTTTCCATTCTTGATTTTAATATTTGTGTTTTATTCTCGCTTAATGGAGTTAGTGGCAATCGCATGCCACCGGCAGGTAAATTCATCAAATTCAGAGCCATTTTAGCTGCCATAGGATTGGTTTCAAAACGTAATGCTTCAAAAAAGGAATAATATTCAAGGTGAATTGCTTTTGCTTTTTCAATTTCACCGTTTAAAGCGAAGTCAACCATTTCTTTCATAACTTCAGGGACAACGTTTCCTGCAACTGTAAATGTACCGCTTCCACCTGCTGCCACAAAAGGAAATGCAGTAGTATCCTTACCGGTTAAAACCTCAAAGTCATCATCTTTTGTAAGATAAATAACTTTTGCAAGATGGTCAAGTTGTTTGTTGCCGTCTTTTATACCGACAATATTCGGATGTTTTGCAAGTAAAGCTGTCATTTCAGGAGTTATTTCAATCCCTGTCCTACCTTTAGCATTGTGAAGGATAATTGGCAGTTCAGATTCGTCAGCAAGTATTTCAAAATACTTAATTACTCCATCCTGCTTTGGTAAAACAAAAAATGGGGAATAAACACAAATATAATCTGCACCAAGACCTGCAAACATTTTCGCTCTTTCTTTTGCTTTCCACAAGCTCATTGTACATGTATCGGGAACAATCTTTGCTTTTCCCTTAGCATTCTTAACTACTATTTCTAAAACTTTTTTCACCTCTTCATCAGTCAGTAATGTATTATCTCCGGTAACTCCAAGCGGAGCAATTCCTTGAATTCCGGATTCTATTTGCCTTTTAACAAGTGTTTTTAAACCTTCTTCATCAAGAGATAAATCTTCTTTTAAAGGAGTTATTAATAATGTATAAGCGCCTTTTTTCATGATTTTGATTTTTTAATGATCTATTTTATAATAAAAAATTTAACTTCGGGTTAAAATGGATTTAACAAAGATAAAAGATAAAAATTAAATATTTTAAATTTATTATATATAACATATTAAAATAACATATTAAATGTATTTTTATTTTTTTCTTTGGAGATTATTTGTAATATTGATAAAAATCATTAGTCATGAAAAAAAACATACTTTTTTTTCCGGTTTTAATTTTAAGTATTTTCTTTTTGGCCTGTAATACACAACAAAACAAACAGGCAGGTACATCTATAAGGAATATGATTGATACCGTGGGTTTTGCAAGTAAAGCATATCAGATGGACTCAATAATCAGCAGGATAAATAATACTCAGAGTGTTTATCTTGAGAATATCATTAAATCAACCGGAGTTGATAACACTAAACAATGGAAAGTTTGTATTTCCCCGCATGATGATTACAGTTATGTCGGGTATCTTTATCCTGCAGTATTAAATAATGTAAAAGCAACAACTTTGATAATCTTCGGAGTTGCCCATAAAGCCAGCAAATTAGGTTTGGAGAATAAAATTATATTTGATTCATATACAAGTTGGCATGCACCATACGGTAATGTAAAAACTTCATCAATCCGTGATAAGATCATAAGTGCACTCCCGAAAGATGTTTATATTGTCAATAACCAAATGCAAAGTATGGAACATTCGGTTCCATTCGGATTATTAACAGCATATTATTTGCAGAATCAATTGAATGAAGAATTAAAAGGATTTTTTATCGGTTATGCCACAAGCATTGACCACGAACACATTAAAGTTGATGATATTAATATGGGGATAACTGCTACTGCAAGTGATCATCACTGGGTTGGTTATGCTGCTGTAGGATATTATTAATTAAAAAAAGGTATAGCGAAATTTATTTATTTCAAATTATATTTTCTCATAATTTCCGTAGTTGGCTCTCCTTTTTCAGTCCAACTTCTTACAGCATAATATTTTTGTATCAGAGAATTGAAAAATCCTTTATCAAGTTTTTTGCCTCGCATAAATCCTGCAAGTGATTCTTCATTGAAAAAACGTCCGGGTAAAGTATCATCGGTATATTTTCTTCCGTTGCGTAAGTTATAACAACGGGCTAAATTTGTTAATCTTGCACCAACTTCCCTTAGAGAATCTTCTGTGTGATTAAGTCCTGTTGCAGCGTTCAATAAAGGAGCGAGCCGGTCAAGACCAAGAGGAACAAAATCACAAATAACTAAGCAGTTTCTCACATTTATCTCATCCAGTCCGTCTGCAACTGACTGTGGAATATCTTCAATGGTAAAATCGGTGCCCATTTCTGCCTCGGTCATCCAAAGTCTTGTATGGCTTGCAAAATCCGCAACAGAAAGAACAACACCCATTGTCAGACATCCTTTGGGATTAACACCTGAAAGTTCCATACCGAAAGTGTTGATAGCAAATTCCTCACTTCCTTTCCCGATCTTTTGTGATGCGTCACGAGTTCCGTCAGCGAAAATTTTTCCTATTCCTTCTTTTTTTGCAATTAGATTTATGAACTTTCTTTGGTTTTCGGCATTACCCCAATCCATTTCCAATCCTTCCCAATCATCAATCAATCCTTTTTCATAACATTCCATTGCAAATGAACATGTTACACCTGTACTTATAGAATCCAGTCCAAAATCGTTACAAAGTTCATTAGCCCATGCAACATCCTTAATATTATTAACCATGCTGCCTGAACCGAGAAAAGCAGTAGTTTCGTATTCAGGTCCTTCAATTTCGTGTTCGTCCCATCTTGCCCATTTTGAACATCTGATTGAGCAATTATAACAACTTGTGTCTTCCCAATTCAACTCTTCACGAGCAGCTTCGGATGTGATATTTTCAAAATCGTCAAACTGAACTTCCTTGAAATTCTTAGTTGGAAGAAATTCATTTTCTTGCCCGCTTCTCACACATTTCATAGTGCCTTTTACACGGCGGAATTTTACACCATCATTATCCAAAATATCTTTTGTGAACTGTTTATTTATTTCTTTGAATTTTCCTTCATCAAAATATTTAACCGGCGTATTTCCGTCAAGTACAATTGCTTTAATCTTTTTTGATCCCATAACAGCACCTGCACCACCTCTTCCATACTGGCGATGCTTGTCAACACCTATACAAGCGATTTTTGAGAGATTCTCTCCTGCAATTCCAATTGCTGCAACATGCGGATCTTTTCCGGGATGACGTTTAATTAATTCATCATTAGTATAAAAAATACCTTTTCCCCACAAATCGGAAGCATCCTTTATTTCAAGCTTTTCATCGGTAAGATAAATATAAACGGGTTTTTCGGATTTTCCGGTGATAATAAGATAATCATAACCTGCTGCTTTTAAACGCGGACCAAAATTACCTCCGCAATGCGAATCAAGGATTGAACCTGTAAGCGGTGACTTTGTTACTAAAGATGTTCTTGCACTTGTTTGAACCTTTGTTCCCGTAAAGGGACCGTTTACAAAAATTATAGGGTTTTCAGGACTTAAAGGTTCGGGATTAGGTGCTATTTTTTCAAGCAAAGCAAATCCTAAACCTTTTCCGCCAATGTATTTTTCTAAAAGTTTTTTATCTGTTTCTCCGATTTCGTGCTTTCCTGTAGAAAGATCAATGTGAATCCATTTTCCTGTATATGACATTTTTACTTTGTTTAGATTATTGGTTTCTATGAATATCCAAAATATCCGTCAATATTGAAAAACCTGTTTCAATCTTTCCTGCTCCAGGGCCAACGATAGTAACGTCACCAAGCAGATCAGTAGTAAACGTTAAAGCATTGGTAGCACCCATAACTCCGGCAAGGGGATGTGACATATCAACCATTTCAGGAGCGACTGAACCGCTAACTTTTCCATCTTTCTTTTCAACAGAGCCGATAAGTTTCCAGCGTTTATTTTCTTTTTTAGCTTTTTCAATATCTTCGGAAGTTATTTGAGTGATCCCTTTGCAGGAAACATCATTAATTTTCAAGGATGCTCCCATAACGATATTTGCAAGTATCGTAACTTTACCTCTTGCATCATAACCTTCAACATCGCCGGTAGGGTCAGCTTCGGCATAACCGAGCTCCTGTGCAATTTTCAATACTTCATCATAATCCATTCCTTTTTCCATTTCGGAAAGCATATAATTGGTTGTTCCATTTAAAATTCCGCGAATTTTTGAGATTTTACAACCGGCTAATGGTCCATCAGCAAGATTTATAACCGGAGTTCCTGCACAAACAGTTCCTTCAATCATAAATTTTACACCGTTTTTATCTGCTATTTTTTTCATTTCAGGATAAAACAATGCAGCAGGTCCTTTGTTACTTGTTACAACATGCTTACCCGATTCAAGAGCAGCTTTAACATGGTCAACAGCAGGTCCGCCTGTGTTTAAATCCGTAAAGGTCAGTTCGCATAAGATGTCAGCATTACAGTTTCTAATTAACTCAAGGTTATCCCAATCGGTTAAATCTTTTGAAAATTTCTTTTTCTCTTTTGCTTCCTGAAGCATCAAATGAATATCCAGTCCATCAGGATTATAAACATTTCCGAATACAAAATCAGCTACTGCTACAATGTCGTATTCAAAATCGTATTTATTTTTCAGATATTCTTTTTTGTTTAAAAGGATTTCAGTGATACCTTTTCCTACTGTTCCAAATCCTAAAATTGCAATTTTGTGTTTCATAATAATAATTTTTGTTTTAATATACTATCTTTATTTAACTCTAATATAATCCCTGAATATACCCTCCATCAATTTGCAAAGCAACGCCTGTAATATAACCTGCTCCTATGGAAGCAAGAAAAGCAACTGTTTGAGCAAATTCTTCAGGAGTTCCGATGCGTTGCATTGGAATGGTTTTTTCAAGATTATTATAAAAATCCTGTTGGCTTCCTTTACCGCTCTTCTCAAACTCTTTTGCGAGGTTTTCAACTCTTTCGGTTTTTGTGTATCCGGGGCAAACTGAATTAACTGTAATTCCTAAAGATGCAACCTGGTTTGACAGGGATTTTGAGAAGCCCAATACAGCGGCTCTTGAAGTGTTGGAAAGTATCAACGG
>CAZREZ010000021.1:0-10265 GCA_964599115.1 uncultured Bacteroidales bacterium | reverse complement strand
CGAAACAGAAGTAATGTTTATGATCCTTCCCCAATGCTGTTTTTTCATGTATGGCAAAACCTTGTAACAAAGGTTTATTGTGCTTAACAGGTTAAGTTCAATGGCATTTTGATAATCATCCAAAGAAAAATCATCTGCCATTCCTACCGGCGGTCCTCCTGCATTGCTCACTAAAATATCAATTGTTCCAAATTTTTCAACAATACCATTAATCATTGCGCTTACTTGTTCTTTATCAGTTACATCAGTAATAAAAGCTTTTACAATTCCACCTGTTTTGGCGATTATTTCATCTCTTGTTTTTCGAAGATTTTCTTTATTTCTGGAACATATCATTACCTTAGCTCCCTCCTGTGAAAGACGGAGCGCCACAGCTTTTCCAAGACCCTTGCTTGAGGCTGTTACTAATGCTATCTTATCTTTAATCCCTAAATCCATATTATTTTTTATTAGTTTGAATATTGAACTACGAACACTGATTAACGATTTTTGATTTTAGAAATTGCCAGAAATCTAAAATCTAAAATCTAAAATCTAAAATGGTTAACCCTTGTTCATTATTCAATTTTTTTCCATATCATGACCTTATTAGCAAACTCAAACAGACTAAAGTAATGGCTTAATACAATCAGCGAGACGTTTAATAGCTTCTGCCAATTGTTCTTTTGAAGCATAAGAAAAATTTATTCGCATGTGATTTTTTGCAGGATTTTCGCCATAAAATTGTTCGCCCGGTACAAATGCAACTTTGTATTTTATTGCTTCAAAAAATAATTCATTTGTATCAATATGTTCAGGCACGGATACCCAAAGGAAAAGACCGCCTTCGGAAGTTGTCCATGTTACGCCTGTTTCTTTTGGAAAATATTCTTCCATTGTTTTAAGAAATACCTGCAGCTTTTCACGATAATATTTTTTACATTTTTCAAAATGAGCATCTAAATCCATTTCAGTAAGAAATGCCATACATAAATCCTGATTGTATTTGGGAGTATTAAGAATATTTCCTTCTTTGATATTTGTCATTTTTTCAATTACTTCAGGTGGTCCGATATTAAACCCGACCCTTAATCCCGGACAGAATATTTTTGAAAAAGTGTATAATCCTATCACATTTCCTCCACCTTTGTTAAGTTTTTGGTCAAGTGAATAAATTGATGGGATCGGATCACCGTAATAACGAAGATCGCGGTAAGGACTGTCTTCAATTATCGGGACATTATATTTATAACTCAAATCCAATAATGCTTTTCTTTTTTCAAAACTCATTGTAATACCTGTAGGATTCTGGAAATCAGGGACTACATAAATAAATTCTGGTAATTTATTTTGCATATTCAATTCTTCAAGTTTTTGCCCGAATGCCAGCACATTTGATCCATCATTTTCAATGTCAAAACCGATAAATTCGGGACGTTCCATTTCAAAAGAGACCAAAGCACCTGCAAAAGTAGGTCTGTCAACGATAATCCTATCGCCGGGATTTAAGAAAAGACGTCCAACTAAGTCCAGTCCATGCTGTCCTGAAGTAGTGATGAGAATATTTTTCTTTTCAACATTTATATCATCCCTTTTTAAAAAACCAGTTATAGCATCTACAAGAGATTGCTCACCGGGTATAGCAGAATATTGCATGATTTTTTCAATATCACTGTCTAAAATCTTTTTGGATATTATTCTCATTTCCGATTTCTGAAACACTTTTGGCGAAGGTAATCCTCCTGCCAAAGAAATAATTTCAGGGTCAGCCAGATATTTAAGTGTTTTCCCTATGGGATAACCTTCATAATTTTTGATGTTTTCAGAAAATCTGCTTTGCCAATTTTTAATCATAAGTGTTAATGTTAAAGATGTTATTAAAATTTATTTTCACTAATTACGTGTTTTGTGGGTTCTCATAACTCGTAATTCATAATTGTTTGTAATATATCACACTTTTGTGGATTTTTAAAAAACTCGCACTTACGGACAAGTTATGAAAATAATTTAGTCTTTTAAATGCAGGGCTTTATCTTAATACGAGCCTTTCCCAAATACAACCCTGATGCCTTTTCTCATCATATCTTTGCCGTCGTTGGTTGCACGAAGAGCTTTGTAATAAATAACATCACCAATTTTATGAGCATTTGTTTTTCTTTCGTCATCCGACAGGAAATATGCAGCCATTGTGTCTAATTCTCTTGCTGTTCCGTCACTTTCGTATTTAAAAGTCATATCTGTTCCGCTTTCAAGAACTTTATAAGCATTTTCAGTCCAGTTAAAATTCTCTATTCCCAAATCAGGATTGATACGAATATGAGCAGCAAGACTCACTCCTTTGATACCGCTTTCTTTAAGCTCTTTAGCACACTGGATAAAATTATGCGGACTTACACCGTTTCCAATATTTATTTCATAAATCGGAGTATAATTGTCATCCCTAATGTATTCATTAATGATATTCAGCAGCATTCTGAATTGCATTGTGTTTTGAGTTGCAAGTAACATTGAAATTTTAAAGTTCAGATTTGGAATATCACGACCGAAGTAGCATGCAGCAATTATTGAGCTCCAGCTTGGATTTAAAAAGAAATCAGCGCCGTTTTCTTTAGCTGTTCTGATTACTCCGTCAAGATAAAATAAATGATTATCATCAGCAACCTCAATTCCTCCGAAGTTTCCGAATGGTGTACCTTGGTTCTTTAAAATTAAAGCCGACAAACCTTCACCCATATCAGCCCGGTCAAATGTTTTACCGGTAACTTCTTCTATTTTTAAGAACCTGCTTTCAGGGTGGGGTATCCCGATTAAGTTTGTACTGCAATATTTTGAAGTTTGCATAATGTTCTCGGTCATAGCTAAAGTAGCCATCAAATCGCCGCTGTAAACATAATAATCGGTTAAAGGAACAACTGATATCATTTCAGCAGGAACAAATACAGGGTTGGTTTTTGCAGTTTCTGCAACTTTTTTCATAAATTGATGAGTAACATAAGCTCCTTGAAAACCTGAAACCTGACTTGTAGCAATCCCATAATTACTATTAAATTGTGGATTAATCTCTTTAGTAAAATCATCTACTTTAGGAAATTTTTTAATTAATTCTTCAGCATCTGTTATCATTTCTCCAAAACCTTTTTCAGCAAGGATTTTTTTGCGTGTTTCAAAATCCCGCATCTTTTTTATAGTTTTGTTAATTTCGTCAGCACCGCCGTGAAATTCTTTTAAGGCATCAATTGCCTTAATATCACTATCTGATAATAATTTGTATTTCATAATATTTGATTTTAATTATTAAATTTTATGTGTTTTATTTATAATCTTCTCTTACTGGATTAAAAATATCAATAATTTTACAATCGGTAATAGCTATTCCTGAGTGCTTTGCATTTGAAGGAATAACAGCAATTTTCCCTGAATTTAAAACTTGTGTTTCTCCGTTAAGTGTTAGTTCAAATTCTCCTTCTGTAACACACGATAATTGTTCGTGATGATGTGAATGTTCGGGTAAAGAATAACCTTTTTTAATGTTCCATGAAGCAATGGTCATATTTTCGGAATGGATAAATCTTGCTTTATAACCCGGAACAATTTCTTTTTCTTTAATGTTTTTTAATTCGATAAACGGCATAATTATAAGTATTAATTTTTGTAATCGTTCACAACTTAAATAGCTGATTAGAATTTAGATTTTAGACTTGTGATTTTAGATTTATTTAAGAGTGAATGATTACAAAGTTTTTTATTATTTCTATAATTTGTTGCAAAATTAACAAAACAGATAAGAATAACAATATCTCTATTTCAAGAATTTATAAGATATACCGATTCCAAGTAATTGCATAATCTGGGTTCTTGGACCAATATTACCGTCTTTATCTTTAATCGGGATATCATCATCATAAACCATCTGTAAGCCGAAATTTGCTGCAAGCCATTCGTTAATTGTAAAATTTATCATTGTATCCCAATTAACATCAATATTTTGCGGATTATTAAAATAATCGGAGAATAGTTCCAGTTTGGTTTGTAAATCAACATTTTTTATTATATTTTTTTTAAATATAAACCTGAAATATGCTCCAAATTCATTTTTCACTTTCTTCCCTTCTTTAATTATATTTCCCTGTCCGTCATATTCTGCAGGATCAACTCCAAAAGCCCCTTTATTTGCCAAATCCTGATTGTTTACAAAAATAAATTTTGCAGTAACCGGCGATAAGTAAAGTGACAGAAAATCATAAGGACTATATTCCATTCCCAAACCTATTGACAAATAAGCCGGAGCTAAAAAGTCGGAGATTTTTACTTTTGTAGAATCCAAATCATCAGGATAATCATAACCTGCAGAAAATTGTGTCTTAAAATTGAATAAAGCTGAGTAGTACCATTTATCAGCTGCTTTTTTTCCATAACTTGACGAAAAATCAATTTTATCTTCACTTTTACGGAATTCTCTGTTGCCTGTTTTTGTTTGTCCGTAAACCAATGCTAACATATTTTCCCACTTCGACTTATTTTTTTCATATTTTGCATATAGATTACTAAATCCATTTAAGGTAATGTTATTTTCACCACCTGCAGCCCAGTTTGTAAATGAGGTTTGAGAGAGCATTAATGAAACATCTCCACTTGTTGTCCAGGCTGAAACTGTGTCATTTTGAGCTTTTGATGCAAGTCCGAAAAAAAGTAAGCCTGCCAATAATACTGTAATTTTTTTCATTTTTTTAAATTTTAAAGGAAATACATGAATAATGTAAAGACAAAGTCTTGCAGATAAAACAGGCACTATCTTCCCTATTTCCCTTATTTCCCCTATTTCCTTTATTTTCCAATCCAATAATAATATTTGTTAAGAAAATTTCATTGTTAATTTAATACTGTTTAGTTACCTTTTTATTAATTTTGCAAATATAAAATATTTTTAAATGAATTACGATATTATTATAATAGGTAGCGGGCCCGGAGGATATGTTGCTGCTATCAGGGCTGCTCAATTAGGATTTAAAACTGCTGTTGTTGAAAAAGCCGAATTAGGAGGGATTTGTTTAAACTGGGGATGTATTCCTACAAAAGCATTATTAAAAAGTGCTATGGTATATAAATATGCTTCAAATGCTTCTGATTATGGTGTTGAAATTGATGGAGAAGTTAAACCTGATTTTGAAGCAATGGTTGAACGTAGCAGAGGAATTGCAGAAACCATGAGCAAAGGAATTCAGTATCTTTTCAAAAAAAATAAAATTGAGCATATAAAAGGTTATGCTAAAATTAAACCCGGCAAAATTGTTGAAGTAACTGATGTTGAAAGGAATGTTACTGAATATTCAGCAAACCATATAATAATTGCTACCGGTGCATGCTCACGTGAACTCCGAGGTTTAGAAATTGATGGGAAAAAAATTATCGGATACAGGCAAGCCCTGACATTACCGAAGCAGCCAAAGTCATTGGTTGTAGTAGGTTCTGGAGCAATTGGCTCAGAATTTGCTTATTTTTACAATACTTTAGGAACTGAAGTTACTTTGATTGAGTTTTTGCCTGAGATTGTTCCACTTGAAGACGAGGAAGTTTCAAGACAACTGGCAAGGTCGTTCAAAAAAAATAAAATGAAGGTTAGAACCAATTCAACTGTTGAGTCGGTTGATACAAATGGTGAGCTCTGTAAAGTATTGGTAAAAACAAAAAAGGGCGAAGAAATTATTGAAGCAGAAATTGTTTTGTCAGCAGTTGGGATTACAACAAATATAAAAAATATTGGGTTGAAAGACGTTGGTATAAAAACCGAAAACGGTAAAGTAAAAGTTGATGAATTTTATAAAACAAATGTACCGGGTTATTATGCTATTGGTGATATTGTTCATGGCCCTGCTTTGGCACATGTTGCCTCACACGAAGGAATTATCTGTGTTGAAAAAATTGCCGGTGAAAATCCTGAACCGCTTGATTATGATATTATTCCTGCTTGTACATACACACAACCCGAAGTAGCTTCAGTTGGTTTGACTGAGAAAGCGGCAAAAGAATCCGGCTATGAAATCAAGGTTGGAAAATTTCCATTTACTGCTTCGGGTAAAGCAACTGCTGCAGGAACAAGAGAAGGATTCGTAAAACTTGTTTTTGAAAATAAATCCGGAAAATTGCTCGGAGCTCACATGATTGGTGATAATGTTACTGAAATGATAGCCGAAGCTGTTGTAGCAATAAAATCAGGGATAACAGCTAATGAAATATTAAATTCATTACATCCTCATCCAACAATGTCGGAAGCAGTTATGGAAGCTACTGCTGTCGCTTGTGGTGAGGTGATACATTTATAAAATATTTATATTATGCAAGTAATTAAAACAAAAATTCCAGACCTTTTAATAATTAAACCGGATGTGTTTGAAGATGACAGAGGGTATTTTTTTGAATCATATAACATGGATAAATTTATTCGGGCTGGTATAAATTACAAATTTGTTCAGGACAATGAATCAAAATCACAAAAAGGGGTTTTACGTGGTTTGCATTTTCAAAATCCACCTCATGCACAAGGAAAATTAGTGAGAGTGATGAAAGGAGCAGTATTGGATGTTGCAGTTGACATCAGAAAAAATTCACCTACTTATGGTAAATGGGCTTCAATTGAATTGTCGGAATCAAATAAAATGATGTACTGGATACCTCCAGGATTTGCACACGGCTTTGTTACTCTTGAAGACAACACTGTTTTCTTTTATAAATGTACAAATGTTTATAACAAACAATCGGAAGGAAGTATTAGATGGAACGACCCGGATTTGAATATTGGCTGGAAAACAAAAAATCCTATCCTTTCTGAAAAAGATAAAATTGTCCCGTTTTTTAAAGACTTTGAAAGTAAGTTTGTTTTTTAATAAGCATAATATTTGAATAAAAAATTACAAAATAATATTCAACAATTAAATGAGAAAAATCCTGATTTTGAGGAAAACCTTGAAATTTATGGAGCCCGTGTTCATAATCTGAAAAATATTGACGTTGTTATTCCCAGAAACAAATTTGTAGTTATCACTGGTTTAAGCGGAAGCGGAAAATCCTCACTTGCATTTGATACGATCTATGCTGAAGGACAACGTCGTTACATGGAAACGTTTTCAGCTTATGCCCGCCATTTTATTGGCAATCTTGAAAGACCTGATGTTGACAAAATAACCGGCTTGAGTCCGGTAATTTCAATAGAACAAAAATCCATTAATCGTAATCCTCGCTCTACAGTTGGTACAATTACTGAAATTTATGATTTTCTGCGTTTATTATATGCCCGTATTGCTGAAGCTTATTCTTATGTTACGGGCGAAAAAATGGTAAGATACAGCGAGGAGCAGATCACTGAACTGATTAGTGATAATTACTTAAACAAAAATATAATCATTCTTTCACCTGTAGTTAAGGGCAGGAAAGGACATTACAGGGAACTTTTTGAGCAAATTCGTAAACAGGGTTTTTTAAAAGTCAGAATTGATGGTGAAATTCAGGAAATTGGCTTCGGATTACAACTTGACAGGTATAAGATTCATGATATTGAAATTGTTATTGATAAAATAAATGTAAGAGATGATGTAAAAACCCGTATCGGTAAATCATTACAGACAGCACTCAAACAAGGAAAAGGATCGTTGATGGTTTTAGAAAATGAAACCAAAAAAATCAGGCATTTCAGCCGCTTACTGATGTGCCCGTCATCCGGCATTTCTTATGATGAACCCGAGCCAAATATGTTTTCTTTTAATTCGCCTTATGGAGCCTGCCCGAAATGCAATGGTTTAGGTAGCATCTCTGAAGTGGATTTAAATAAGATCATTCCTGATAAAACAAAAACCATCAGAAAAGGAGGTTTAACACCTGTAGGAGAATATAAAAATAACTGGATATTCAGCCAGATAGAAGCAATAGGTGAAAAATTCGGCTTTGACCTGAATACACCTATAAAAGATATTTCCGAAGAAGCAATCACAACAATTTTATACGGATCGAATGAGACTTTTAATGTAAAAAAAGAATATTTAGGAGTAACTTCTACATATACCTTAAATTTTGAAGGCGTAGTAAATTTTATAGTTAACCAGTATAACGAAAATTCTTCAATAAGTATCAGAAGATGGGCGAAAAATTTTATGAATAAAATTGATTGTCCGTTATGTAATGGAAGCAGACTAAAAAAAGAGTCATTATATTTTAAGATTGCAGGGGAAAATATTGCAGCACTGGCAAATAAAAATATTATATATTTAGATGAATGGTTTTCGACTGTTGAAACAAAACTAAATAAAAAGCAGCAAATTATTGCTCATGAAATTATCCGCGAAATCAGGACAAGGATACGATTTCTGCTTGAAGTAGGGATTGACTATCTTACACTTAACAGAAGTGCAAGAAGCTTGTCGGGAGGGGAGTCGCAACGTATCCGGCTTGCAACACAAATCGGTTCGCAGCTTGTGGGTGTGCTTTATATTTTGGATGAACCCAGCATTGGGTTGCATAAGCGTGATAATCTTAAATTAATAAATGCTTTACAGGATTTGAGGGATATTGGAAATTCGGTTATAGTTGTTGAGCATGATAAAGAAACAATACTTTCGGCCGACCATGTTATTGATATTGGTCCCGGTGCAGGCATGCATGGCGGGAAAATTGTTGCTATCGGTTCACCTGATGTTATTGAAAAAAGCGAAACAATTACAGGTGAGTATCTTAGCGGTAAAAAGGAAATAAAAATACCCAAATTCCGGCGTAATGGCAATGCAGAATTGATAACTCTTAAGGGTGCAAAAGGAAACAATTTAAAAGAAATTGAACTTAAATTACCTCTTGGAAAATTTATTTGTGTAACAGGAGTTTCGGGTAGTGGAAAATCCACTTTAATTAATGAAACTCTTTATCCGATATTAAGCAGGCTTTTTTACAAATCAAATAAAAAACCTTTAGCTTATCAATCAATTGAAGGACTGCAAAATATTGATAAAGTAATAGAAATTGATCAATCACCTATCGGAAGAACACCACGTTCAAATCCGGCTACTTATACAAAAGTTTTTGATGAGATTCGAAAATTATTTGTGCAACTTCCCGAGTCAAAGATCAGAGGGTATAAATCCGGTAGGTTTTCATTTAATGTAATAGGCGGCAGATGTGAAACCTGTAAAGGTGCAGGAGTAAGAGTAATTGAAATGAACTTTCTGCCGGATGTTCATGTCCATTGCGAAACCTGTAACGGAAAAAGATACAACCGCGAAACTCTTGAAATCAGATACAAAGGAAAATCAATTAATGATGTTCTGAACATGACAATCAATCAGGCAGTTGAGTTCTTTGAAAACATACCTCATATTGTTCAAAAAATTAAAACTTTAAAAGAAGTCGGGCTTGGATATATCACACTTGGACAGCAATCAACAACACTTTCGGGTGGTGAGGCGCAAAGAGTAAAATTGGCTGCAGAACTTTCAAAACGTGATACAGGGAAAACACTTTATATTCTTGACGAACCTACTACAGGGTTACATTTTGAAGATGTGAAAGTCTTGCTTGATGTATTAAACCGCCTTGTTGATAAAGGAAATACTGTAATTATCATTGAGCATAATATGGAAGTTATTAAAGTTGCCGACCACATTATTGACCTTGGTCCAGAAGGCGGCGACAGGGGAGGAGAAATCATAACACAAGGCACACCTGAAGAAATCATCAAAAACCCTAAAAGTTATACAGGGAAATATTTGAAGGAGGAGTTGGGAAATTATGGGGCAAAAGAATAATTATTAGACGAATTTAAAGTTTCTTAACGATAAAGCAAAAAGTTTGTAAATAGCTAGTGTCATCCCGAATCTCCCGTCTTTGCGGGGGTGAGGGCAATGTCATTAAGTTAAGGGTTTATCTCAATGGAATTTGGAATATCGAACACCGATTAACGATTTTTGAATTTCGAAGTATCATATTATCAGCAATAAAAAATCTAAAATCATTATTCGTTAATCGATATTCATTATTCATTTACTTAACTTAATGACATTGGGGGTGAGGGACCTCCATCGTTCTGTACCTCAGTCGGTAAAGTACTTCTTCCATCGTCCTGCACTGCTGCTACCAAAATGCTTTATCAGCGTATTAAAGAAAAGTTAATAAAATGCTTTGTCGGGGGATTACCAAATCGTTGGCAGATGATATTTGTTGGCGAATTGCCAAACACTAGGGAGGTAATATTTATTGGCGGGTTACCAAATCGTCAGGAGGTCCCTCAGTCGCTGCGCTCCTTCGGGATG
>CAZREZ010000020.1:0-16993 GCA_964599115.1 uncultured Bacteroidales bacterium | reverse complement strand
AAAATCAAGAGCATTTTCTTCTTTACTCATAAGCAGTTCTGTGATATTTTTTAACCATTCGTCCAAGCCACTTTCCTTGTTTAGATGTGATTTAAATTTCCAGTGGGCAGCATATCCTCTTTCAGCAATTTCATTCATACGTGTTGTCATAATTTGTACATCAACCCATTTTCCTGTCTGACTCATAACTGTAGTATGGAGGGCTTCATATCCGTTAGCTTGAGGAATGGATATCCAGTCACGTAATTTTCCTGAATTAGGGCGATAGTGATCGGATATGATTGAATAAACTTTCCAGCAACCAATTTTTTCTGATTCAATTGGTGTGTCAATAATTATTCTTACTGCAAAAATGTTAAATATTTCTTCAAAAAGAATTTCTTTTTTTTTCATTTTTTCCCAGATAGAATATATTGAGCTGTAATGAGGTTCAATCCGGTAATTAATGCCATGTTTAATGAAATCTTTTTTAAGAGGATAAGTAAATTTATTAATAAACCTTGTACGCTGTTTTGAAGTTTCCTTAATTTTTTTTGAAATTATAGAATAAATATCAGGTTCTATATATTTTAATGAGAGATCTTCTAGTTCACTTTTAATGGCATCTAATCCAAGCCTGTTAGCTAAAGGGGCAAATAAATATAAGGTTTCAGAAGCAATTTTCAACTGTTTTTCCTTAGGCATAATGTCGGATGTTCTCATATTATGTAAACGGTCGGCTAATTTTATCAAGATTACCCGTGTATCTTCCGATATTGTATGCAATATTTTTTTAAAATTCTCAGCTTGCATTGAAGGAGTTGAATAATCAGATATTTCCTCAATTTTAGTAAGTCCGTCAATAATTTTCGCTACTTCTTCACCAAAAAAATTCTTTATATCCGATAAAGTATAATCAGTATCCTCAACTACATCATGAAGTAAAGCACAAATTATGGAAGTGATTCCTAATCCGATTTCCCCGGCAGCAATTCGAGCAACATCAAGAGGATGGTAAATATACGGTTCACCGGTTTTTCGACGCATATCCTTGTGAGCTTCAGCAGCCAAGTTAAATGCCTTGCGTATCAATTGCCTGCTTTTAGGGGTCTTATGAACTTGTAAAGCTCTTAACAAATTCCTGTATCGTTTTATAATTTCTTTTTTTTCTATTTCAGGATCAGGAATATACATGTATTCTTTATTAAAAAATATTGATATCTGTTAAGATTAGAAGTAACAAAATTAAATAAAATCAAATAACAAATAATATATAAAATAATATTATTTAAAATAATCTGTAATAGCAATCAAGAATTTTTATAATTTTGGTATAAATTTTGAAACATTCAAAAGAATGAAAAAAATATTATTATCAGTAATATTATTTTTTATAATTTCTCTTTCTTTTGCGACACACCAAAGGGCAGCAGAGATTATTTATAAACACATAAATAATCTCACCTATGAAGCAAGAATTATTACCTATACGAGAAATAATATTGCAAATGATCAACGTGATTATTTGCCAATTAAGTGGGGCGACGGTTCAACTAATGAAATACCAAGGATTATAAAAGACATAAACGGTGATATTGTTTATAATGAATATTTAGGCACTCATACGTATTCAGCTCCCGGAACTTATATGCTTTCAATGGAGGACCCAAACAGAAATTATGGAGTTGTTAATATTCCTAATTCAATAAATGTCCCGATATATGTTGAAAGTGAGCTTGTAATAAATCCATTTCTCGGATATAATAGTTCAGTTGTTTTGTTAAATCAACCTATTGATTATGGTTGTGTTAACAAAGTGTTTGTGCATAATCCCGGTGCATACGATATTGACGGCGACAGCCTCTCTTACAAACTTGTTGAATGCCGTGGTGCTGAAGGATTAGTAATACCGGGATATACACTTCCTGCTGCTTCACAATCTTTTACTTTAAACCCCCGAACAGGAGATGTTATCTGGGATAGTCCAATCAGTCAGGGTGAATTTAATGTTGCTTTTTTAATAGAAGAGTGGAGAAACGGAGTTAGGATAGGGTATGTAACACGTGATATGCAAATACAAATCGTTACTTGTAATCATGACCCACCTATTATTGAATGTATTTCAGACACTTGTGTTGAAGCCGGAAGCACATTGGAATTTGATGTTGTGGCTGTTGATCCTGATGGCAATTATGTTAAACTCACTGCAACCGGAGGGCCCTTTGAGCAAAGTCAAAGTCCGGCATCAATCTCTCCTGATCAAAATCCTGCACCTGATACGGCTGATATTATTTTTACTTGGAATACTGTTTGCAATCATGTTCAAAAATATCCTTATACTGTTACTTTTAAAGCTGAAGATACTGACACGGTAAATCTTGTAAGCTTTAAAACCGTTAATATTACAGTTATTGGTCCTTCACCAAAAAACCTTTTAGCAGAAGCTTTGGGAAATAAAATAAATTTATCGTGGAACAAAAGTGAATGTGAAAATGCTATAGGGTATAAAATTTACAGGCGAAACGGCTATTATGGATTTATTCCAGGTTATTGTGAAACAGGTGTTCCTGAATATACTGGTTACGTTCAAATCTATGAACTAAACAATATTAATGATACTCTTTTTGTTGACGATAATAATGGAAACGGATTACTACATGGTATTGATTATTGCTATATGGTTATTGCAACTTACCATGACGGAGCAGAAAGTTATGCTTCTCTCGAATCCTGTGATGCACTTAAAAAAGATATTCCAGTTATAACAAATGTTAGTAATGATAGTACAAATATTGCCGAAGGGAATGTTTTTATTGCTTGGTCAAAACCAATAGACCTTGATACTATCCAACATCCCGGACCATATAATTATTTGGTTTACCGCTCAGAAGGATTTTACGGTTCAAATCTGAATCAAATTGCTAATAAACCCGGATTGAACGATACATTATATTTCGATGATCAGATAAATCTAAATACAAGTGGAATTCCATACAGTTATAGAATTAACCTGGTAAGTGAAACCATCGGCGATATTGGTTTTACTCAGATAGCCTCATCAATTTTTCTTTCAATTTATGAAACCGATAATGAATTGCAGTTAAGCTGGGAAATGAATGCACCCTGGACAAATAATTATTTTGTTATTTACAGGCGCGACCCCGAACAAAGTGAATTTAATTCTATTGGAATGAGCAACACTAATTTTTATAGTGATTCAGGGCTAATTAACGGACAGGAATACTGTTACTATATTGAAAGTGTTGGTAAGTATACTTCTCCGGGCTTTGTTGAACCGATAATAAATTATTCACAAATTAAATGCGGTATTCCTTATGATAATGTACCTCCTTGTCCACCTATTCTAACAGTAACAACAAACTGTGATTTAATTGAAAATGAATTAGTATGGAATAATCCGAATAATACTTGTGCTGATGATGTTGCAAAATATTATATTTATTATTCTCCTTTTGAATATGGTGATTTAATTTTAATTGATTCTACCAATCACCCTGATGATACGGTTTATCTTCATTCCAATCTTTCTTCTGTAACGGGTTGTTATGCTGTTACTGCAATAGATTCGGTTGGTAATGAAAGTGAATTTAGCAATGTAGTATGTGTTGATTATGATGTTTGTCCTGTATACAGATTGCCAAATATTTTCACTCCTAACGGAGATAATCATAATGATTATTTTGTTCCGTTTCCTGAAACTGTTGCAGCAGTTGAGAAAATTGAGTTAAAAATATTTAACCGTTGGGGAAAAATAGTTTTTAAAACTGATGACCCTGAAATTAATTGGGACGGGAAAAATCAACAAAACAAACAAGATTGTCCTCAGGGTGTTTATTTTTATATTTGTAATGTCTTTGAAATTACCTTGGATGGTTTAAGAAGGCGTAACATCCAGGGATCTGTAACGATTTACAGATAGAATTTCCTTGCCATTAAAAATCAATAATCTCTAATCACAATTATTTTTATCCTCCGAATCCCATCAACATTATAATCAAATCCACAACCCTGTTTGAATAGCCCCATTCATTATCATACCAGTTAAGAGTTTTAACAATCCTTTTTCCAAGTACTTTTGTATATTCCGAATCATAAATTGAAGAATATGAATTGCCTACAATATCGGAAGAGACGATTTTTTCTTCTGAATATAAAAGGATATTTTTCATTTCTTTTGAATTAGCTGCTTGGCGGACGGCAGCATTAATATCCTGAACCGTAACATCTTTTTCAACTTCAACAACCAGATCAACAACCGAGCCGTCAGGCACTGGAACCCTTGAAGCCATTCCGTCCAATTTTCCTTCAAGCTCAGGAATTACCACACCAACTGCCTTTGCAGCGCCGGTTGTAGTAGGAATAATATTTTCCGCTGCTGCCCTGCCCCTTCTCCAATCTTTATGCGGAACATCAGCAAGGCGTTGATCATTAGTGTAAGCATGAGTGGTTGTCATCAAACCTTCTACAATCCCGAAAGCATCATTAAGCACTTTTGCCATTGGAGCAAGACAATTGGTAGTACAACTGGCATTGGAAATAATCCTGTCTTCAGGTTTCAAGCCCTTATCATTTACACCTATTACAATAGTATAATCAATTTCATCTTTTGCAGGAACAGTTAAAATAACTCTTTTTGCTCCGGCTTCAAGGTGAGTAACCAGTTTTTCCCTTGTCCTGAAAATACCTGTAGCTTCAACAACAACATCAACATTTAAAGCTTTCCATGGTAATTCTTCGGGATTCTTTATGCTAAGCATTTTAACTTTTTCATATTTAGTAATTAAATAATCACCTTCTAAATAAACATTTTGCCCGAATCCTCTCATAACAGTGTCGTATTTAAGCAGATATTCCAGCACATCATTATCATAGAGATCATTTATTGCTACAACATTTATATCTGTTCTTTCACTGAGAATTCGAAATACAGAACGACCTATACGGCCAAATCCGTTAATTGCTACATTCATTTTACACCTCCTTTTGTGCTTAATTTATTATAGGCAAGTATAATGTCAATTATCCTTGCAGCCATTGCCATTGCGGCATGATACCATGTTAATGTTTTTACCATTCTTATTGGTGAGTGCATTGTTGCCCTTTTATCGTAAACAACCGAATGACGATTACCAATAACATCAGTAGAAACAATAGGATCATCTTCAACCTGAATAATATCCGGTAATTTTTTTGATGCTTTTTCTATTGCAATGTTAACATCTTTAATGCTTATACTACTGTTTTTAAAAACAGTTGTAAGATCAAGAAGAGATCCGTTTGGCACAGGTACATTCAAAGCTGTTCCTGCAATTTTTCCTTTGAATTCGGGCATTATTCTTTGAATCCAGTATGGTGAGGGTGTTTCATTGGGGATGATGTTCTCAGCAGCTGAACGACTGCGACGATAATCATCGCTTGCCTTGTCGCGTAAAGGTTGATCGGAAGTATATGAATGAACGGTTGTTAGTATGGCATAATCAACTCCAAAATTTTCTTCAAATATTTTTAACATAATTGCAGTTGCATTTGTAGTAGCCGATCCTGCAGATATTAATTTATCGGAAGTTTTGATGGTATGTTCATTTACACCCATAATAACAATACGATCAATTTTATCATTTGGCAGGTTTGATAAAATTACCTTTTTTGCGCCTGCATTTATGTGCCTTTGCATATCGCTCATTGTCTTATATTTACCGGTACTGTCAACAATAAAATCCACATTAAAAATATCCCAGGGAACATCACCGGGTTCAACACCGTGTACAAATCGAGTCTTGCCGTTTTTTGAAACCAAAAAATTTCCGTCAAGCTGTACATCAATACTGCCTTTTGTTTCGGCAACAAGCAAATAATGCAGTATCTCGGGTTTTCCGATTTCGCTTATTGCTACAACTTCAATAAGATTATCTTCAAGGCATAATCGGTAAATATGCCTTGGAATCTCACCGAAACCCATTAATCCTAATCTGATCTTTTTCATCTGTTTATATTTTTTTAGTTAATTTATTTTCTGCTGCTTATTACTTTTTAGAAAAATTCATGTTCAGAAATTAGAAATTGGATATTTGAAATTAGGCTGTTAAAATAAGTTTTTTTCAAATTTCGAATTTCAAGTTTCCCATACGGGCTAACTTAGTGTCGCAAATTTCATTATATAATCATTCCCTTGCCTGCCTGTCGGCAGACAGGTGTGTCAAAATTTACTTGCCATGGATGTTTCATATTTGTTTTTCTTTATTTTATTGTATGAGAATTTTAAAAATACATACTATTAATCATATCACGTAATTATATTCTTACTAATAATGTTACAAATATAAATAAAACAATGTTATAAAATTTAAAATACTATTTTTGCAACTGATGGAAAATATAAGAAATTTTTGCATTATTGCTCATATTGATCACGGTAAAAGCACGCTAGCTGACCGGTTGTTGGAGTTTACCAACACCATTTCGGGTAAAGACTTACAAAACCAGGTTTTGGATGATATGGAACTTGAGCGTGAGAGAGGTATAACCATCAAAAGTCATGCTATTCAAATGGCATATAAATTTGGTAATAAAGATTACAAACTGAATTTGATTGATACACCCGGTCATGTGGATTTTTCTTATGAAGTTTCTCGTTCAATTGCTGCATGTGAAGGTGCTTTACTTATTATTGATGCCACTCAAGGCATACAAGCTCAAACAATTTCTAATCTTTATCTCGCTATTGATAATGACCTGGAGATAATTCCAGTGCTTAACAAAATGGACCTTGAAAATGCAATGCCCGAAGAAGTTAAAGATCAGATTGTGAATTTGTTAGGATGTAGCAGGGACGAAATAATTGAAGCAAGTGGTAAAACCGGATATGGTATTGAAAAAATCCTTGAAACTATCATAAATATAATTCCATCGCCAAAAGGTAATCCTCATGCACCTTTACAGGCATTGATATTTGATTCGGTATTTAATTCATTCAGGGGAATAATTGCATATTTAAGAATATTTAACGGTGAGATCAGAAAAGGTGATTTTGTAAAATTTGTTAATATAGGCAAAGAATATCATGCTGATGAGATTGGTATTTTAAAACTTGATCGTGAAGAAAATAAAATATTAAAAACCGGTGATGTAGGTTACATCATTTCAGGTATTAAAACTTCTAAGGAAGTTAAAGTTGGTGACACAATAACTCATGTTGAACTACCGTGCGACAAGGCAATTGAAGGTTTTGAAGATGTAAAGCCAATGGTTTTTGCAGGTATTTATCCTGTTGATACCGATGATTATGAAGAATTAAGAAATTCAATAGAAAAACTGCAACTCAATGATGCGTCTTTAACTTTTGTGCCTGAATCATCTGCTGCTTTAGGTTTTGGCTTCAGATGCGGATTTCTCGGTCTTCTACACATGGAAATCGTTCAGGAGCGACTTGATCGTGAGTTCAATATGAATGTTATTACCACAGTTCCAAATGTTTCATATAAAGTTATTACCAACAAAGGAAAAACTATTGAAGTTCATAATCCCTCAGGATTACCTGAACAGAAATATATTGACCACATTGAAGAACCTTATATAATTGCACAGATAATTTCCAAATCAAATTATGTAGGTTCGATTATGAATTTATGTATTGATAAACGTGGCACACTGAAAAATCAGGTTTACCTTACAAGCGACCGTGTTGAAGTTACTTTTGAAATGCCCCTTGGTGAAATTGTTTTTGATTTTTATGATAAACTAAAAAGTATTTCAAAGGGTTATGCTTCGTTCGATTATTATCAGTCGAGTTATAAACCTGCAAATCTTGTTAAGCTTGATATTCTTTTAAATGGAGAATCTGTTGATGCCTTATCAACATTAATTCATCGTGATAATGCTTACAATTTCGGACGCAGGATGTGTGTTAAACTTAAAGAATTGATACCCCGCCAGCAATTTGATATTGCCATTCAAGCTGCAATCGGAGTAAAAATTATTGCCCGCGAAACGGTTAAAGCCGTTAGAAAAGATGTTACTGCAAAATGCTATGGTGGTGATATTACCCGTAAACGCAAACTTCTGGAAAAACAAAAAAAAGGTAAAAAACGTATGCGGCAGGTGGGAAATGTTCAAGTTCCACAGCAAGCGTTTTTGGCTGTGCTTAAACTTGATTAAAATTTATACTTTGTAACTTTCACTGATATTAATCCGTCATAAGCATTAGACGGAAATTCAAAGTTTGAATGACAACTACTGAATACAATTTGTGTGCAGATGAATTTGCAGATGGTGTTTATCGCTTTATCCTTAAAAATATTCAGGATGAGGATAAAGCTAAGGATATTGTTCAGGATTCATTTATGAAAATGTGGATCAGACACGGCAATATCTCTTTTGAAAAAGCAAAATCTTACCTTTTTACAACTGCTTATCATACAATGATTGATAATATCAGGAGAGAAGATAAATTATCGGGGCTGGACGCTAATATACATACTCCTGTATTACAAGAAAATGGATATTCTGATTTGAACGAAATATTAAATAATGCAGTGGATAAGCTACCCAAAATTCAAAAGTCGGTTGTTCTGCTCAGAGACTATGAAGGTTATTCATATAGTGAAATCGCTGATATTACAAATCTGAACGAATCGCAGGTAAAAGTTTATATTTACAGAGCAAGACTGTTTTTGAAGAATTATATTGGAAGTCTTGATACTGTTATTTAAGATAAAAAAGAAATGAAAATCAACAGAAATAATTACGAAATATTTTTTCTTGATTATATGGATGGAAATCTGGATACTGCAATGGTTGCCGAGTTATTGATATTTATGGAAGAAAATCCCGGTTTAAAAGAAGAATTTGAAGATTTTGAACTTATTTCTGTTCCTGTTGAAAGTTCGGTGGTTTTTGAAGATAAAAATAGTTTAAAAAAAAACCATGTAACCGGAGTTGATAACATTAATTCAACTAATTACCAAAATTATTTTATTGCTTCAATCGAAAATGATTTGAGTGGTGAAGAATTAAATCAACTAAAACTTTTCTTTAAAAAAAATCCGTCTTTAACTAAAGAATTTAAGCTTTTTGAAAATACTTTTTTAAAACCTGATAAACAAATTGTTTTTGAAGATAAAAAAACATTAAAACAATATCCTTTTTCAGTTTTATCAAAAAAAGCTGTTTATTATTCTGTTTCAATTGCAGCTTCCATTCTTATATTATTCAGCATCTTATTTGTCGATTTTATAAACATTATAACAAAAGACAGCAAGATTCCGGCAAAAATAGCTTCAGTTTCATCAACTATTATTTTTAATAAAATACAATTTAAAAAGTATGAAAATATGATGGATTACAGGAAAATGTATTTATCTATAGCAC
The DNA here is from genome assembly GCA_964599115.1 of uncultured Bacteroidales bacterium. Lineage (GTDB taxonomy): Bacteria > Bacteroidota > Bacteroidia > Bacteroidales > JADFUO01 > JADFUO01. The sequence continues at coordinate 7,627 of CAZREZ010000020.1, read as the reverse complement.
AATATGAAGAACCAAAAATTCATCATTATGAAAAACTTGAGAAGATTCCGGTTAATAATTTAGCAATGAATTTAAATGGATTTTTTGTAGTTGGAGAACAGGATAAAAGTATAATTGAAAAAAAATATTATCCCGAATCAGATTATAAAATTCAAATTAAACCTGATGAAATATTTTATGCTGATAGAGGTAAGACATTTATAGGTACAATACTTGCTAATTCATTTGAAAAAATAAAAAGTATTTTTTTAAAAAATCAAAAAACACCTGATAATGATAATCCAAAAAAATTCACATTCATGGCTTTGGCCGATTCCGGAATAGAAGGATTTAATTATTTAACAGATAACGACCTGAAAATAAATAAAAAGTATGATGATAAGGGTAATATAGTTGCATATTCTTTTGTAAGTGATAATTTTCAAATATCCCGAACTGTAAAAAAGTAAAATCTTCTATAATTTTGTTTAAAATTTTCAAACAAATTGTAACAAACTCAAACTTCTTTCCGTCATACAGAAAAATTCAAATAAAATTTTATAAAAAAGAAATTATGAAAAAACTAAACTTCAAAATCGTTAGTATAATTTTAATCGGGTTTTTGTTAAATTCCGGTTTAATTGGTTTTGCTCAGGAAAATGAAAAAAACAATATTATCAAACAAGAACGTCAAATTGACGAATTCAACGAAATTGATGCAGGAGGTGCATTTACAATTTACTTAAAACAAGGTGACCGGTATTCTGCAATAGTTGAAACCAAGGCAAAAATAATTGATAAAGTATTAACTGAAGTAAAAAAACAAACCTTATACATATATTCTAAATCTTTAAAAAATCCCGGAAAATTAAATGTTTATTTAACATTTAAGGATATAAATAGCATTAATGTACATGGGGCTGCAACAATAAAAGGTCAGACGGTAATCTCTGCCGAAGAATTGAAATTACACGCAAGCGGTGCCTCTTTTGTAAAACTGGATTTAGATGTGGATAATCTAAACACTGATATTTCAGGTGCTGCTGATATTAAATTATCAGGTAAAGCAAATACCCATGTTGCAAGTCTGAGTGGAGCAAGTGAATTAAAAGCTGCTGATCTAATAACTAATGCTACTCATATTGAAGCAAGCGGAGCAGGTGATGCCACAATTAATGCCTCTGAAGAAGTTGAAATGAATACAAGCGGAGCAGCAAGTATTTCAAATATCGGAACACATAAAACTATTAAAACAGATGAGGAAGATATAATTGTTACAGCTGAAGTTGATGAAACTGAAAAAGTACGCGTAAAAACAAATTATCACGGCGATACAACCATAGTTAAAGTTATCGGGATGAAAGTTGAAGTTATTGAAAAGAAAGATTCGGTTAAAGTTACTGTTGGTAATCATAGTTTAATTGTTGATGATGACGGTAATGTAAAATTTAAAAGAACAAAAAGAAATAAATTTAACGGTCATTGGGCTGGAATTGGTATTGGAATTAACGGATATTTCAACAAAGATTTTAATATGAGCTTTCCGAAAGAATATGAATATATGGATTTGAACATGAGCAAATCAATTTTTGTAAATATTAATGTATATGAACAGAACATCAGTTTCTCAAGAAATCAAAAATTCGGCATGCTTACAGGTATTGGATTGGGAATTAATAATTACAGGTTTTCAAAAGATGTTGCTCTTAATTCCGATTCATCCGAAATTATAGGCTATATTGCCAGAGACATTAATATCCGTAAAAGCAAGTTAGTTATTACATCAATAAATATACCTGTATTGTTTGAATTCCAAACTAATAGATATTGTAATAAAAAAAGCTTTCATGTTACTGCGGGTATGGTATTTGGTTTAAGGATAGCATCGCATACAAAAACATATTTTGATGAACAAAACAAGGAATATTACTTAAGTAAATATAATCCTAAAACCGATAATTACGAAGATGTTTGGAAGACTGTTTCTCCTGGCCATGAAAAATTAAAAGATCATGATGATTTCTTTTTGAACCCATTTCGATTTGATGCAACTCTGAGGATTGGCTGGGGCTTGATAAACCTTTTCGGAACTTATTCGGTTTCAACATTATTTAAAAAAGATAAAGGTCCCGAATTGTATCCGTTTTCAGTGGGTTTGACATTGGCAGGATGGTAAAATGAAGGGCAGTGGCAGGAGCAGTAGCAGTAGCAATATATTTTATTGCAAACTGCTACTTGTCCTGTTTTCCTCATTAAAGAACCCTAAACACAAATATTTATAAAGGATTTTGATATTTGTTCTTTTGGCTTGAACCAAAAGAACAAGTTGTATTATATTGTTATTCTGTATTTTATATCTTGATAAATTCAACTTTTATTGTCTCAACTTACGGCTGAAATTGTTCAGTATCAATCCACTCTTTTTTCAACATTGTCCACCAATCAATTGCCAGCCCTTTTAACACATATTCATAAGGTAACCATCCATAGCCATTCTCGCCCCAATCAACACCCCATGAGTTACGAATAAGCAAAGCACCTGTGGTTTCCTTTTCACAGATAGTGTTCTTAGTCTTCATTTTGTCATCATATCCAACAGCCATAACAGCATGACCACCTGCAATTGTTTCTTTTGGGCATGGGTATGGTATTTTACCGTCTATTGTGGCTTGTTCAATTGAGTTATACACGCTAAACCCAAATATAGATGGTAAGCCATAAGCTATGAATGTTTTAATTCTTTTCAGAAGCTCATCTTTAGGTGTAACAGGAGGATCAAGCCGGAAGTATTCAATAGCCTGGTAATTTTGGGCAAAGGCATAACAAAACGCAGGTGGCTCTTTATCAAAATCTTCAATTATATAGGGCCAATATTCTTCAGGGGGAACTCCAAATAGTACCATAGCGCCCATTGTAGTCCGGAGGAATGCTCCTGTATCTCCGGTCCAATGAAGAAGATTTCTTGTTGCCTTGTAAAGAAAGAGTCTTGATGCATCTATATGTTTACCAAAAGCCCTCCGCTCATAGTATTCTATTATTCCAACACCAACATTTGCCGAACATGATCCAAGATCAGATTGATGCTCAATAGGTGAACACCATTTCCTAAGGTCTTTTGACACAGGAATGCTCACCTTTTCAGAATCTTCTACTCCTAATTTAATTGCCATGGGTTTTATCTTTTCATTATCCACTGTGTAATCCCGGTAATCAGGATAATCCGGAAGCCACCCCATTCCTAATTTTTCAATAACTTTGCTCATAATAATAGTCTCCTTTTATAAATTTGTTAATAATTAATATTTTTTTTTATTGCTTAAAGCCAGTTTTTTTTATATACTATATATTGTCAGAACGTGACTTTATAGACCGACTCTATATAATATCACCTGTTACTGAACTGCAAAACAAACAATATCTAGCATATATTCAAAAACAAATATATATATAAAATTTTAAATATGCAAGAAAAAACTTATTCCTAAAGAAATACCAAAAATGAGATAAAAATTTAGTCATTTTCAATATCAGTTATTTTTTTTCGTTTCAAAAAAAATATTTACTAATTTTACATACTGAAAAAAATGTAATTAAATAATTAAACTAAATATTTATAAAAATGTCAGGACACAGCAAATGGTCAACAATTAAACGGAAAAAAGGCGCAGCAGATGCCAAAAGATCCAAGATGTTTTCAAAGATAATAAAAGAAATTACAGTTGCAGTAAAAGAAAGTGGACCCGACCCTGAGGGAAATCCGCGTTTGCGTATGGCAATTGCAAATGCAAAAGGTGTCAGCATGCCTAAAGATACACTTCAGCGGGCTATCAATAAAGGCAAAGATAAAGATGCAACTAATTTTACCGAAACCACTTACGAAGGTTACATGCCTAATGGTATTGCAACATATATTGAATGTACAACTGATAATCTCCAGCGCACGATTAGTAATATCAGGGCAATATTTAATAAATACGGAGGTAATTTAGGTACGAACGGGTCTGTAAATTTTTTATTTGACCGTAAAGGAATTTTTACAATTCCCAAAGGCGAACTGGATGCAGAGGAATTTGAACTTGAAATGATTGATGCAGGAGCAGAAGATATTGTTTTGGAAGAAGAATTTTATACTGTCACAACTTCTATGGAAGATTTCGGAAATATGATGAAAAAACTTGAAGAGATGAAGATTGAACCGGAAAATGCCGAACTGCAAAGAATTCCAAATGAAACCATAACACTTGCTAAGGATTCAGCACTAAAAATTCTTAAGATTATTGAAAGTTTTGAAGATGATGATGATGTTCAAAATGTATTTCATAATCTTGAAATTACAGATGAATTGATGGAAGAAATGTAAAAGTATGTTAGACGTTTGATTAATGTTTAGAAAGTTATAAATAAATTGATTTTTGAATATGGCAAAAAAGAAAAAGGGGAAAGTTATTAATCTATACCAGTCACCCGAAAAATTTATAAAAACAAGGGCACGGCAATTACCGATTTATGAATGTTTAATTACGGAAATTTGGGAAGATACCGGAATGGCAAATATTATTATCGCCCGAAGACATTCAAATGATAATCTTACATTCGGCATATATCTCGTTGACCTGCTTTGCTTAGGTGTAAAAGATTCATTTTATGGTTTCAATATTCCTGAACAAGAATATCGTGAGCTGATTGAAAAATATTTTCCTGAAGATATTGAAATAGTAAAATGTGATTATGTTCTGGCTCATAATATTATTTATGGTGCAATTGAATTTGCCGAAGAATATGGTTTTCATCCGCATAAAGATTTTGAAGTCTCTAAATATATTCTTGAAAAAGATGATGAAAATATTGAATTAATAGATATTGAATTCGGTGAAGATGGTATACCCTGTGTTGTTACAACTATAAATAACGAACCGAAAAAGGTAATTGCTCAATTGGAAAAAACAGCAGGACATGGGAATTATAAAATAATATATTTAGATGATGAAGATTTTGAAGATGAATACGATTCCGGTGATTTTGAAAACTGGACTGATGAAGACTGGGAAGAATTCGAAAGAGGAGAAAAAGAAGTGTCGCAAAAAAGTATGTTTAAATTTGTTGATTATATTTATGAGCATAAATTCGGGGAAGAGGAAGATTTATTAAATGATGTTGATCCTGACAACTTAATATCTCAGGAATATAAAATTTCATACGGGCCAATTAAGGAAATTGATTATTTCACTTCCGAAAAGGAAAAAGAAAAAAGTATGGAATTGTATTTTATGTCATCATCAGAACGAGTTAAAGAAGCTATTCCTTTACTTAAGGATATGATGAAAAAGTATCCCAAAAATCCGGTTTATTATACTTATCTGGCAAATGCTTATAACGATATTGGAAATACAGCAGCATCGGATGAAGTTGTCTTAGCTGTTTATAATAAATTTCCGGATTATTTATTTGCTAAATGCAATTATGCCTTACATCTACATAGAGATAACAGAGTTGATGAAATTCCGGCAGTTTTTGATAATAATTATGAATTAAAATCATTATATCCGAACCGTAAAGAATTTCATATTGATGAAGCTATTTCGTTTTTTTCTGTTATGTGTTTGTATTTTTCTGAAAAAAATAATATTAAAAGAGCCGAAATTTATTATAAACTATTAAATGAATTTGATGATAAAACAAATCCGATTAAGGAACTGGCAATACAAAGCCTGCAGGAACAAAAAATAATAAAATTGTTTGGTGAAGATTTTTTAGAAAAAATTTTAAATAAACCGGAGTAATATTTGCCGTTTTATAAAGCTATTTAGTTAAAATAACTCATCCGATGACTTGAAGTCATCGGATGAGTATCTAAAATTTATTTAATTGTTTAACTTCTTAAATCAAAAATCAACCTGTCCCGTAGCTTTAGCGTAACGGGGTTAATCCTTGCCTGCCACGTAACGCAGTGTATCGTGGTTCTTAAATTAAAAAAAGCTGACTTTATGGACAGATACTTATTAAACGACACGAAGAAGAATATTATAAATGCCACAGGGTGAAATTTCCTGTTAAACCTTAAATATTAGAATTTATACTGCTTGGGAGGGTTTTTGTTTATGAGAGTTAGCTGTGGTTTTTCCTTATTTTTCCAATCTCATCAATAAAGTTTTTTACCCATTTATCAATTAATTCGTTTGTTGTCCTAAAATTATTACCCGTCTTATAGTTCGACCAACCATTATTTCCAATTAAGTCTCTGTCAAATTTTAAAATTTCTTGCTTGTGAATATTTTCTTTATAATCAATGTGTTGATGCCCTTTTTTTTCATATAATGACACTCTTAGTTTTACATTATTTATGTCAAAGTCAAATGGCGTGCTATTATTGAAACATAAAAAATATCCACGAAAACCAAACTCATACATTGGTGGATTTTGTCTTTCAAATGACACTAAATTCAAATTAGTTGATGTATCTTCAATTAATGGTTTTAATTTTTTTAGTTTGTCAATAATATTAAGCAATTCTTGATTAACTGCTTGAACAGCTTCGTGGCTTTGTAGGAACGCTTCTCTTTCTTTTTCAGCAATTCTCAATCTTTTTAATCTTTCAGCTCTTTCTTCAATTGTATCAGGTCTAGTTTTCCCACCTGCTTCTTTTACTTTTTGTTCGATTACGGCAATTGCACCTTCAGCCTTAAACCTTTGATAGTCCAACTAAATATATGTTTTGGGTATCCATGTGGGCAAGCAAGAATTATTGTCAAGGTTGATAAGTAATAAAAAATTCCAACCTTTTTCAAAAGCTCTGTTCTTAATTGCCGTTTCTTCAATTCTAGTCCAAGGTGTTTGTCCCCAACCATCTCGATATAGAACAACAACAACTCTCGATTGCTCATAAAAAATCTTGTTAAACTTTTTCTCACCGTCTGTTCCACCCAATTCTTCTTGCTTTTTAGAATATATGAAAGTTGATAATCGGTCTTGAATACGGTCATTTAGGTCATACGCAATATTCTCATCTTTTCTGATAAACGAGAACCCAACTTCATATTTAAATTCTTTTTTTGTCATGTCTTTTTAATTTACAGCTCATAAATAAATGCAGTAAAATATTTTACTACAGATTAAAGCTTCCTAATTTATAATTAATATATTAGTTCAGTTTGAGCTGACGGTAGTGTTTTATTTTTTTAAATCAATTAGAGTTCGTCATAAATTTTGCCAGGGTAATAAAAATTTACATTTATTCCATTTTTCTTTTCTTCTGAATGTTGAGTTGGCCAATTATTTAAAGCGAAGTTCATTATTTTCTGACCATAAGCGATATGCATTACTAATTTGTCTTTTAATAGCGGTGGGCAAAGAGTATTGTCCATCCTTCTCAATTTATTTAAGTTTACTCCTATGATTGGAATATTTTTTTCAATTGCATACTCAATTTCCCATCGCACATATTTATATAAATTTTTAGTTTTTTCACCAATAAGAATTACTAATACTTTAGTATCTTGTAGCCTTTCACGAAGTTTTTTTTTGATAGTTTCTTCACTACTACCATCGCGAAGATTATTTATTTCATGTGCATTGTGAAAATCAAAGGCAATTTTTTCATTTTCTTTCCATGCTTTCATTAAATTATAATGAATCATGTCATTGTCTGCGT